>NZ_CALLJH010000025.1:0-92267 GCF_938091255.1 uncultured Chloroflexus sp. | reverse complement strand
GGTGTGGCTGGTACAGTTGCGGAATATTGCCAGTGCATACGAGGCGCGCAACCAGATTGCGCTGGCGCTGAACCTTGACGCCAAAGCCGCTGAGAGTGATGCAACGCTCGCCGCTGCCCTGCGCGACCGCCATAGCCTGCTCGTCCTCGATGACCTCGACGCGCTATTGACCCACGACGCCAATGGTCTCGCAGTGTTGCTCAATGCACTGCTCGGCACGCAACGTCTGCAACTGCTGACCACTGCACGACGCGACCTGCCGGGGAAGGTGTATCACCGGTTGTTTAAACTGACCCGCCTCGACGTGTCTGATGCGCAGCGTGCGTTCGTCGCTTACGCACCGCCGGTTGATGATTGGGGTACATGGACAGTGGAACACTGGCGCGATCTCCACCGCTTGCTTGACGGCTACCCCTTCCCGATCCGATTGGCGGCGACTGCTATGCGGCAGGCGCGGCTGACATTACCCGAACTGCTGCACCGATTGCAACAGAACCCGCGCGGCGCCTTCCGTTACCCCGGTGATGAGGAAGACCGCGAGACCAGCTTAGCGGCAACCCTCGACCTCTCTTACACTCTATTGCCCAAGACTGCGCGGCACGTGTTTGCTCGACTGGCGCTCTTTCCAGCAGGGCTAACGCGCGATGCGGCCCGTGCTATTCTCGGCGATCAGAGCGAGCAGCAGCTCGAAACCTTGGCGCAGCATAGCATGGCTGAACTGCGCGACGACGGCGGCTATCGGCAGTTTGTGCTGCCTGAACCGGTGCGGCGTTACGCCGAGGCGCGGCTGCCGCCGGATGCGCTGGCAACGTATGCACCACGCGCGTTAGCCTTCTTTGCTGCGCTGATCGAGCATGCGAGCGATAATATGAACCGCAATCAGGAGGTAAAGTGGCGACGGATACTCACCCGCGAATGGCCAAATATCGCGCAGTTTCTGACGTGGGGGTATGACCACGAGGAATGTAGTGGCGGAATCAGTCGGGCGGCGCGCGCCACGGCCAAGTTGAGTTTCTACTGGTATCTATCGGGCGAACGGGGGCGACCAGAAACGCTCGATCGCCTTACACGCGCCCTTAGAGCCGCACAGCGTGCTGGCGACCGGCTGGGCGAAGCCAATGTGCAGAAAGCGATGGGGGACGTGCAGCAGTTCCGGGATGATCGTGAGGCGGCGCTGGCGAGCTATCAGCAGGCGCTCACCCTCTACCGGGAGATTGGCTCAAAGCTGGGCGAAGCCAATGTGCTAGCGGCGCTCAGTCGGCTCCATATTGACCGTGATTCGACCGAGTCGCAACGTTTGCTTGCACAGGCACTGGAGTTGCGCCGCTCAATCAATGATAGATACAGCGAGGGCAACGATCTCGGTAAGTATGGCGCTGTGTTGGTGCAGCGCGGGCGCGGCGCAGAGGCGTTGCCGTACCTCGAACGAGCTCGGGCGATTTTTGCCGAGCTTGGCTTGGCTGAGCTTGTGGCATCGACGGATCAGGTGATTACGCAAGCAAGGGGTGATAGGCCGTAGAGCCACACGACTGTGCGGCTCTGCGGCCGTGTGGTGGTACGTTTGTTTGCTATTCATTGACAAGCTTCCCCATTCCTGCTATATTAGTGTATAACTTACACTATATAGCGAGGCACCTATGAACGGCGCGCAGCTCCGTACTGCTACCGGGATACTCTTCACCGACCAGTATCAGTTGACGATGGCCCAGCTCTATTTTCGGATGGGCATTCACGAGCGTCCGGCTCAGTTTGACCATTTCTTCCGACAGCCGCCCAATTATGGCCTGCATGCAGCCGGCTATTGTATCGCCGCCGGTCTTGAGTGGTTGCTCGATTGGATGGAGACAGCAGCGTTTGGGCCAGCCGAACTTGAGGTGTTGCGCAGTCAACGGAATCGGGTGGGCAAGCCGATCTTTGGCGAGGATTTTTTGGCCTATTTGCGCGACCATGGTCATTTTGGCGGGATGACATTGTGGGCAGTGCCTGAAGGTCGGGTGGTGCATGCCCAAGCGCCGCTGACGATTGTGCGCGGGCCGTTGTTGATGGCGCAGATTCTGGAGACCGCACTGCTAAACCATCTCAATTATCAGACCTTGGTGGCGACCAAGGCGAGCCGTATCCGCGAGGCGAGCGGGGCAAGTACGGTGCTGGAGTTTGGCCTGCGCCGCGGGCAGGGGTTAGGGGCGAATGCCGGCACGCGCGCGGCCCTGATCGGTGGCGCCGATTTTACCTCGAATGTGGGATTAGCTCATACGATCGGTCAAACGGCGAAGGGTACCCACGCGCACGCCATGGTGCAATCATTTCTGGCTCTTGGGATGAGCGAACTTGATGCCTTTCGCGCCTATGCCGAGGTGTATCCTGACGATTGTTTGCTACTGGTAGATACAATCGATACCTTGCACAGCGGAGTGCCGAATGCGATCCGGGTGTTTGAGGAGTTGCGCGCCAAAGGCCATAAGCCGGTTGGGGTGCGGCTCGATTCGGGCGATCTTGCCTATCTTGCGATCCAGACTGCGTTGATGCTGGATCAGGCCGGTTTTCCCGATACGGTAATTGTGCTGTCGAACGATCTCGATGAGTTAGTGATTTGGCAGATTCAGAGCCAGATTGCCCAAGAAGCGCGGCGCTATAACGCCGATGCCGATGCGATTATTCGTCGGTTGGTGTATGGTGTCGGTACCCGGCTGGTGACGTCGCACGGCGAGGGAGCGCTGGGCGGGGTCTATAAGCTCGTTGCACTTCACGATGGCAAGGCGTGGCAGCCGGCGATTAAGATTGCCGAGAGCGCGGCGAAGCTGACTAATCCCGGTCTCAAGCGGGTTTGGCGGTTGTACGATGCCCGTGGCAAGGCGACCGCTGACCTGATCGCGCTCGAAGACGAAGATCCATCGAGTGAAGAGTACATCCGCTTGCGGCATCCGAGTGATCATACCCGGCAGCGCATCCTGCGGCAGGCTGAGCTGACTGGGATCGAGCCGTTGCTTGAGCCGGCGATGATTGAGGGGCGACGACTAGTTGAGCCGCTGCCACTTGAGCAGATGCGTGCTCGTCGCTATGCCGATGTCGAGCGGCTTGATCTTGGGGTGAGGCGGATTATGAACCCGCATATCTATCACGTTTCGCTCAGCCAACGCCTGTGGGATCTCAAACAAGAGCTGCTGGCGCGTTTACAACAGGGATAAGCCGCAGAGGGGGCAAAAACGCAGAAGCCGGAGGACGCAAAGACGCGAAGATCGCAAAGGGCGCAAAGCATTTTACGATCTGGGCCAAAGCGCGCTTAAGAACCATCTCAAACAACCTTCGCGCCTTTGCGTTGGTATGCTATACTAGAGTTGGTGCTGGCGCATGACGCGCCGCCGCTGGGGTTTCCCAGAGGAACTTCCCGACTCCCCGCCTGCCGTAAGGCAGAACGCCGCCCCGCGAAACAGCAAGCGGGGGCACTGGCTGAGCAATCAGCCGGTGACGCAAGACGGCAACAGAGAACAGTCCCGCCGGGTTTCCGGTAAGGGGTGAAACGGTCGGGTAAGAGCCGACCAGCGCCAGCAGTAATGCTGGCGGCTAGGCGACTGCGCCGGCGATGGGGAGCAAGGTGCGTGGGGCGGGCTTATCGGTGGGAGAGCGTGGTAAGGCCACGTTCATTGTACCACCCTGTTCGCTCGCATCGCCGCCGCGACGGCAACCCGGGTAACACCCGGCGCGCTAGGAGCGGCCGCTGCTTGGCAGCGAGAGAGATGGCGGCATCAAACAGAATCGGGGGTACGGTCACGCGCCAGCTCATTCCCCTACAATGCGTGATACCGCAACCATCGGCAGATCGCAGAAAAATGTCGATCCTTCGCCGGGAGTGCTCTCGACCCCAATCTTGCCTCCCATGTGAGTGATGAGACGGCGGCAGATGGCAAGGCCAAGTCCGACGCCATGCACTTTCTGCCCATTAAGTTGGCGAACGCGCTGGAATTCTTCAAAGATCCGCTCTTGATCGTCGGGGGCAATGCCAATGCCGGTGTCTTTGACGCAGATGCGCACCCATTCGCCGCGTGGTTCAGCGCAGATTTCCACTCGCCCGTCGGGGCGGTTGAATTTGATCGCGTTGCTGACCAGATTGATCAACACCTGTTCCAACCGGCCAGCATTGGCCGTCACTTTCGGCAGATCAGACGGTACATTCACCACCAACGCCAAATTGCGTTCGCGGGCTTGCGGCAGCATCTGTCCGGCCACATTCTGAATGATCGTACTCACCTCAACCGGCTCGACCTCCATCTCCAATTGGCCGGCCTCTAGGCGCGAAAACTCAAGAATATCGCTAATCAAGCGCATCAGATTGAGACTGGCCTGCTTCATATAGCCGAGCGTCTCTTGCACGTCGGGGCTAAGTTCACCCAATACCCCGCGCCGCAACATATCGGTATAGCCAATGATTGAAGTCAGCGGCGTGCGCAACTCGTGGCTGACAGTGGCAAGAAAGCCGGTCTTGAGGCGGTCGGCCCGTTGGACTTGCTCGTAGAGGCGGATGCGAATAATCGCGTCGGTAATCAATTCGCCGATGGCAGTGACCAACTCACTCAAGGTTGGCGTCATGGTCTGGGGCGCATTGGTGGCTAACCCTAAGACGCCAGTCGCTTGGTGTTCGTGCCGGAGCGGCACCAGTAACAGCGATTGCAATCCTGCTTGCCGTAAGCCAATTGCCAATGGATCTTCCTCGGTGAGTTCGGCCAGATGGATCAATTCTGGCCGTCCTTGTTGGATGCGCTGGATCAAGCTTGCGGCGGCAGCGCCGCTGATGATTTCGTTTTGCAATTGGCCGGCGCCATGGGTCGTGTGGTCAACGACCACTGTAATACGCTGCTGCGATTCGTCGATCAGGCCAATTGAAATCCGTTCCCAATGGCCTTCACGCACAATGATCCGCGCAATCGTATTGAGCAGCGAGCCGGTTTCTTGAGCAGTGTTGGCGCTGCGGGCGATAGCGTTGATTAGGCGCAGCGCAGCGATATGGCGCGCGCGTTCTTGCTCAGCACGCATCCGCTCGCTCACATCACGCACAAGCACCAACGAACCTGTGGCAATCCCGGCGGCAGATTGGAGCGGGCGGAGGCGCACTTCAATCGCTTGGATCCCGTTATCGAGAATGATCGGACGGGTTGGTGCAGTGAGCGTCGTGTTCAACAGATGCTGTAAATCGCGCCCAAAGGGCGAGGTGGCGACCAATTGCGTTAAGGGGCGGCCAATCCAGCGATCGCTATCAACGCCGAGCAAACGGGGTGCGTGCTGGTTGATCTCGGCGACCAGTCCGCGACTATCGAGCACGATCAGGCCGTCAGGCAAGCCGGCGATCACTTCTTGTTCGGCCAACGGAGCGAGGTCGTACAATCGGTAGCGCATCGTCGTGTAAATGCCGAGCGTCGCCGAGATGAAGAGCAGGATCGGAGTAGGGTCATCGTTCCATGGCATCTTTAGTCCGCTAAGGAAAGCAATATTACCGGCAGCCGGAATGAGGGCCGCGGTGAGCATCAGGCGAGCATGATAACGATGCACCGGCGGCGCTTGCCACGAGGCGCGGGCCAGCACGATGATCCCAATGGCGAGACAGACGTAAGCATAGACCGTATGAAACCAAAATGCCGGCCCCCTTGTGACCGACAGCCAGAGGAATGGGCGTGAGGTGTCAGCTTCGACGGTGGCCCACCAGAGGTTATGCAGATTGTTGGTGAGTGCAATGACCAGCGCTATCAATTCGGGCACAAAGATGCCGCGCCGGAGCCAACGTGGCACCCGCCACCATTCACCCGAATAGGCGAGTGCAATAAGGAGCCAGCACGGCCCGATCAGTACCGTCCCTACATTTTGCAACAATGACCAGAAGAGAGTACCTTCAAAGGTCGTGTCAGCAATACTTAACGCATGGCACATATTCCACCATCCAACTGCAGCGAGTAGGAGGGTGAAAGGGCGGCCACCGCGATAGTAGCGGTTTTGCCACATCATGATCGCTAGACCGGCCGAGATAACTGCCGGAATGAGATAGATCATCACAAATGGGATTGCCGCCATTGGTGCGTTCCACTCAGATGTGATCGCTGCCATCTTTCGTCTGAAAAAAACTCTTTTGGCCAATCTGATGTGGTAAGGCGAGGGTTGCGTCGTTTTTACGATACCTCCTATTGTACTTCAAACGAATAAACGGCAAACAACGATTTCCTTACACTATTGATATCAGGATCACTTGACCTTCCACTAACTAGAAGGCGTATGGTAACGACAGCCGTGTCATTGCCGGTCGCGAAGGAGTCATCACAATGCGAAAAAGCCGCGCGTGCTCGTCACCTGCTGAAACAACAAGCCATGAAACACATGCGCAGTTGGGGCTGTGTCCAGCTTGTGGTGCTAAGGGGGTGTCTGTTTCGATACAGACCGTGAAAGTAATGGCTGCAATCAGCTTGCGTTGGTTGCGATCAACGTCGTATCAATTTTGTCATACGCCTCACTGTCCGGTCGTTTACTACTGTGTAGCTGATGCACAGACACTTACGGTTGATCAGGTGCGTGAACGAGTATATCAAAAAGAAACAGATCAATCTAACGTTTTTATCTGTTACTGCTTCCGGTATCGTGCCAGTGATCTTCAGCAGGCTACCGCCGCTGAATACGAAGCCATCATTGCCGATATCAGAGCGGGTATAGCCGCCGGCCAATGCGCTTGCGAGTTACGCAATCCACAGGGATCGTGTTGTTTGGGGAATGTATACCGCGCGCTCCGCGATAGAGGCTGACCCATCACTGTCTTGTCGAGAAGGTTGAAGTGTGCTATCGTTGACGCAGGATCGGTCATCTAACTGCAGGCAGGCTATGGTATCCGCCACCCAGCTCTTTCCAGTCTTGACGAGCGATCAGGCGTTGATAGCACAGCTCAGTGCGCTATTGGGTTCAGCGTGGCAGGTTGTGCCGGTAGCCACGGTTGCATCCTCGTCACCGCATCTTATCGACTTGCGCGAACAGATACCGCCCGATCTCGCCGCGCAAGCCGAGCAGTCGCCTTTGATTGGTCTCGTAGCAGATGTGGATGCTGCCGTCGCCGCGTTACAGGCGGGCGCTCATGAAGTGCTGACAGTAGCTGATTTACAGCCGTTATGTTTGCTGCGCGCGTTGGCGACTGCGCAAACGCGCTGGCAGATTGAGCAAACGCGCCGCCACCAGTTGGCCGAGGCGCGGGCCCAAGCGCATGCCTTGACGGTGCGTTTGCAGAATGAGCAGATCCGCGATCCGCTCACCGGTCTGTATACGCGCCGCTATCTCAACGAGACGCTGGAACGCGAGTTGCGGCGCGCCGATCGTGAACAGGTGGTGTTGAGTGTGGCGTTGATCGATATTGACCAACTTGAACAGGTGAATTGGCAATTTGGCCGTGCGCTCGGTGATGCGGTGTTGCAACATCTGGCGAGTCTGATTGGCCGGCAAGTGCGTGGCGGCGATATCTTCTGTCGCTACGGCAGCGATGAATTGCTGCTCGTATTACCCCGGGTGACGCTAGAAACCGTCCTGCACCGCGCCGAACAGTGGCGCGATGCAGTGGCGCGGACGGTGATTCGCCCTAGTACGCTTGATCTGCAAGTGACGATTTCGATCGGCGTAGCCGCCTTCCCTCGCGATGCGCGCAATGCGGCTGATTTATTGAGCCGCGCAGGGGAGGCATTATACGCGGCGAAGGCGGCTGGTGGGAATTGTGTACGGCCGTGGCCGGGTTCGGGCAAGTAGAGACGTTGCACTGCAACGTCTTTCCATAATACAGGAGCACCAGTCATGCGACTAGCAGGCAAACGGATTGCAGTTCTATTGGCCGAAGGGGTTGAAGACCTTGAGTTTTACGTGCCACTGATGCGCCTGCAAGAAGAGGGCGCTGAGGTGTTGGCCGCTGGGCTTGATCTGCGCCCGGTGCGTGGTAAGAATGGGCTAGAGATGACCCCCACGACGACCATTGCCGAATTGCGCGCCGATGACCTGTTTGGCTTGGTGTTGCCCGGTGGTTGGGCGCCGGATAAGCTCCGTCGCTATCAGGTGGTGACCGATTTGGTGCGAGCGATGGATGCCGCCGGTAAGGTGATAGGGATTATCTGTCACGGCGGTTCGATCGCGATTTCCGCCGGGATTGTGCGCGGTCGTCCGGCCACTGGCTCGACCGGGATCAAAGACGATTTGATTAATGCCGGCGCGACATGGGTGGACGAAGCTGCCTTCCGCGATGGTCATCTGGTGTGGGGGCGAGTGGTGGCCGATATTCCCGCCTTCTGCCGCGAGCTGGTGGCGGCTTTGGTGGAGCGTGCATGACCCCGCGTATCGCTTATTGTTCACCCGTCAACCCTGCCCCGTCGGGTATTTCCGATTATAGCGAGGAGCTGCTGCCCTACCTCGCCCAATACGCTGAGATCACGCTGTTTGTTGCGGATGGGTTGCGTCCGACAAACCCGCAGCTTGAGCGGCAGTTCACGGTCTTGCCTATCCGCAAGCTTGAACGGCTAGCCCGGCGGGGAGCGTTTGATGCGATCGTCTACCATATAGGCAACAGCCCTGCTCATGCCAGTATCTGGCGGGTTGCGCAGCGCGTTCCCGGCGTGATCGTGCTGCACGATTTCGTGCTGCATCACTTTATGCTATGGTACGCGGCGAATGTGCAGCACGACGTGCAACGTTACGTGACAATGATGCGGGCGCGCTACGGCGCGGATGGCGAACATGTTGCTCAGCTCATGATCCGTTCGCGCTTTAGCGAAGCAGCGTTTTCGTTTCCCTGCAACGAAGATGTGCTGGCCGCTGCCAAGGCGGTAATCGGGCATAGCCGGTATCTGTTAGATCGGGTAGCTGCCATCCGGCCCGATCTGCCGCGTGGTCTTGTGCCGATGGGAGTGCCGTTGCCGCCAGTGATTGATCGAAACGAAGCGCGCCGGCGGTTGGGCATTCCGCTTGAGCTGCCGTTATTGGCTACATTTGGCCATATCAATGCTTGGAAACGGATCGAACCAACGCTGCGGGCACTGGCTCTCTTGCGCCGGGAGGGGATCGATGCTCACTGCGTGTTAGTCGGTTCCGTGTCGCCTAATTACGACCTCAAGAGCGTGATCCAACGGCTTGGCCTGCAAGCCGCAGTAACCGTCACCGGCTATGTTGAGCGTAGCCAATTTGAGGATTATGTCGCGGCGACCGATGTTTGCCTGAATTTGCGCTACCCAACCGCTGGCGAAACGAGCGCCAGCCTGTTGCGTCTGCTCGGCGCGGGCAAGCCTACGCTGGTCAGCGCAGTTGATGCTTTCCGCGAACTACCGCCCGACGTTGCGGCGCAGGTGGATGTTGACGAGAGCGAGACCGATATGATCGTCGCCTACTGTCGGCGCTTGCTGGCTGATCCGGCGCTGGCGGCGGCCTTAGGAGCACGGGCGCGAGCCTATGTAGCAACCAATCATACCTTGCCCGGCGCGGCGCGGGCGATGATTGGCTTTTTGGCCGAGGTCTACGGTTGGCCGGCCCCGCGTTTACTCCGCACCGAGCCGCTCTGGGATCCAGCCCCACCTTTGGCGGCGGTAGCTTCGCCTGCATCGCCGGTGCAGCCGGCGGCGTCGCCTTCGCTGTTGGTTTATGCGGCAGCGCGTGCTGCTGCCGACATCGGGTTGACCGAAGACGATACCGCGGCGCTGCGTTCGGTCGCGGCACTGATTCATGAATTGACGTAATGACAAACGATATTGCCTTTGTGTTTATCGTGCTGGGGGTGATGATCGCGCTGTTTGTCAGCGATCGCATCCGGCTCGATCTAGTCGCAATGATGGGGATGCTGGCGCTGATGCTGAGCGGCATTCTCACCCCTGCCGAAGCGGTGGCTGGATTTGGCGATACAACCGTGTTGCTGATCGCCGCGCTCATGGTGGTTGGCGATGGCTTGTTCCAGACCGGCGTGGCGGCGTGGATTGGTCAGCGATTGGGCCTGCTTGCCGGTAACAACGAGCGCCGAATTCTGGTGACGTTGATGATTCCGGTGGCCGTACTGTCGGCATTCATCAGCTCAACTGGCACAGTAGCGATTATGCTGCCGATTGCAGTCAATTTGGCCCGTCGCGCCGGCATTAGCCCGTCACGCTTGCTGTTGCCGCTGGCGTATGCGGCTTTGGCTGGAGGAATGCTAACGCTTGTCGGAACGCCGCCTAATCTCATTGCTGCCGATGCGGTGGTAGCTGCTGGGCGGCCTCCGCTCGGCTTTTTTAGTTTTACCCCGATTGGCGGCTTGGTTGTGATCGTGATCACGCTCGTAATCGTGCTGTTCGGTCATTGGTTGTTGCCAGCGCGGGTTGCGTCGGCGACGGGCGAGACGCGCGGGCCAACACTGGCCGAATTGGCTGCCGAGTACTGCTTAACCGAGGGTCTGGCACAGGTGCGGGTCGCCGCCGATTCGCCGCTAGCCAGTTTGACGCTGGCCGAGGCACGTTTGCACAGCCGGTATGGGGTGACGGTGGTGGGAATTCGCCGCTGGCCGGCCAATCGGCCAGCTCCCGGCCCGGCGCGCGCAGTCACTGCTGCAACGCGGGTACTGGCCGGCGATCTGCTCGATGTGATCGGTGATGAGGCGGCGGTGGCGGCGCTCTGCCGTACCGAGCGATTGATCCCGCAAGCGCCGCAGCCCGATCTGCCGTTTGGGCCGGATTTGCCGGTGATGGAAGTGGCACTCACCCCGCGTTCGCGGTTTATTGGCCAGACGGTGGTTGCTTCGGAGCTGCGCCAACTATTTGGGGTGACGGTATTGGGCGCGCGCCGGTTGGGCCAGCCGCTTGCTGGCGATCCGGCCCACGAGACGTTGCGCTTTGGTGATACGTTGCTGGTTGCTGGTCCGCCGGCCCGGCTTGAGACAATCGTGCGCGATCAACGCACCTTTGGCGATCTGGCGGTGGTGGCGCTGCCGCGTGATCTGGCTGTCAGCGGCGACCGGCTCAGCCGGCGTGCGCTACTCGCGATCGTCATTATGCTGGCGATGTTGGTCGTAATGGCGGGCGGGTGGCTACCGACGGTCACAACGGCGCTGATCGCAGCCGTGGCAATGGCGATAACCGGTTGTGTACCGCTTAACGACATCTACCGTCGTCTCAGTTGGGAGAGCTTGGTGTTGATTGCGGCGATGTTGCCGATGGCGACGGCTCTCACTAAAACTGGCGGCGCAGCTCTGATCGCCAGCGAGCTGGCGATGACGCTCGGCGCGTTCTCGCCGCTAGTGGTGCTGGCCGGTGTGTTCATCATCACCAGTTTCCTCAGCCAATTCATCTCAAATACTGCTACTGCCGTGTTGATGATGCCGATTGCGCTGGGGATTGCGCAGCAATTGGGCCTAGCGCCGGAGCCGCTCATCATCACGGCGGCGATTGCCGCTTCGACGGCGTTTGCCACTCCGATCGCCTCGCCGGTTAACACGCTCGTGCTGGCACCGGGAGGCTACCGCTTTGCCGATTATGCCCGCGCCGGTATTCCGTTGCAAGTGGTGGTGCTCGTGATCTGCCTGTTGGTGGTACCGTTGCTGTTTCCGTGGTGATCGAGCTGGCATGCTTTATGCTACAATCAGCCATGCTGGTTTATGAAATGATACCTGTTACTATATAAGGAGGTTTATGGTGAATGTCAGAAAGATCGGCATTCTCGTCGGTCGCGAGTGGTCGTGGCCGCCCGCCTTTATCGAAGAGGTCAATCGGCGCAATGTTGGTGTGCGGGCCGAGTTCATCAAGCTGGGTGGAACGCGCATGGCCGAGTTGTGCGACTACGACGTGATTGTCGATCGCATTAGCCATGAGATTCCATACTACCGCACGTTTCTCAAGACGGCGGCGCTGAGTGGCACCCGCATTGTCAACAACCCCTTCTGGTGGAGCGCAGATGATAAGTTTTTCGGCGCGTCGTTGGCGACGGCGCTCGGCATTCCCCACCCGCGCACGGTGGCGCTGCCGTCGCATTCCTATATCGAAGGCGTGGTTGAAGAGTCGCTGCGCAATCTCCAATACCCGATTCCGTGGAAAGAGCACGTCGATTATGTCGGCGGTTTCCCGGTCATTCTTAAGCCGGCGTGGGGCGGCGGTTTTAAGAAGGTCTACAAGGTGCATTCGTATGAGGAGTTGTGGCGTGCTTACAACGAGACCGGCATCGAGTGCATGATGCTGCAAGAGTACATCGCGTGGGAGAAGTATGTGCGCTGCATCGTGATCGGTCGCCGCCACATTATGACGATCAAGTTCGATGCCAATGCGCCGTGGCCGCACCGCTATTTCCGCGACGATAACTACCTGACCCCTGACGAAGGCCGGCAAGTGGTGGAAGGTGCACTCAAGCTGAATCAGGCTCTCGGCTACGATATGAACACGGTCGAGTTCGCTATCCGCAATGGTGTTGCCTACGCGATTGACTTCACCAACCCCGCCCCCGACTTCGATGTCAATTCGCTCACACCCTTCTATTTCGACTGGGTGGTGCGCACGATGGCCGATTTCACCATCGAGCTGGCCTTGCAAGGCCGGGCCAAGCCGGAGGAGTTTGCATGGCATCGCTTGTTGAACGGCCCGATGGCCCCGGCTGCTGCACCGATTGCTGCACCGGAAGCTGCTCCCAATGGTGATCCGCCGGCTGCCGAAGCGCCGGCTGCGCCCAAGCGCCGGACAACGCGCAAGAAGAAGATGGCTGAAGAAGCGTAAAGGTACCCACCCCTCCCGCTGGAGAATGGCCGCGAAAACCCGCAAAAGGCGCGAGAAAGCAAGTTGTCGTTGGGTGCCTTGTGTGTCCCTTGGTGGTTATTCAGAGAGGGCCGAGGAGGGGATACCCCTCACCTTCCCGGCCTCCTCTCCCACCGTCAGGTGGGAGAAGGTAGCGGCTGGATGGCGGGCAAGGCATTGCTGGGCGGAATGCAGCAGCGCCCCTCTATGAGTGATGAAATCGCGCCGTTGTGGGAGATTGCTTCGCCTCGCTCCACTCGACTCGCAATAACAACCCCAAAGCTCTTCGCGCCTTTGCGTTACCAATGCGCCACACAAAAGGAATCTCGTGTTATATTTTTGGTACCTTTTATGTCTCTTTGTGGCTATTCAAAGAGAGCTGGGGTGAGCCATTAAACGTTGTCTAAAGACCGGTAAGGAACGACCATGACCCTTGCACAGGCAATCGCCGATTACCATGCTCTGCTCGATCCGGCGCTGGCAGCCGCATCATGGCAGCGGCTAACCGAAGAAATGCGCGCCCGCCAGCTCTATTTCGGCGAGCGTCCGCTGGCTACCGTATTGCGCCCGCGGTTGATGACGGCATCGCAGTACGATTTGTTACGACGAGGAACGCAACAAGTCGCTGAAGCGGCGCGTGCGATCGTAGCCGCAGCATTTGAACACAACGAAACCGGCCAAGCGGTGCGCGATACGTTAATGCTCACCCCCCTCGAAGAGCGCCTGATCGCGATGCATCCCGGTTATCTCGAACCGAGCGCCCATTCCCGGATGGATACCTTCCTCACTGTGGATGGTTCGTCGCTGCAATTTGTTGAGTATAACGCCGAGAGTCCGGCGGCGATTGCCTACGAAGATTTGCTGGCGCAGGCTTTTTTGGCCATGCCAGTGATGGAAGAGTTCGCCAAACGCTATTCGCTGATGCCGTTGCCTGCCCGCCCGTACATGCTGCGCACGCTGATGGATTGCTGGCGAGCAGCCGGTAGCCCCGGCCAAGAGCCGCAGGTGGCGATTGTTGATTGGCGCGGCGTGCCGACTGCTACTGAATTCGAGATGTTCCGGCGCTATTTCAATGAGCACGGCTTGCCGGCGGTGATCTGCGCGCCGCAAGACCTTGCCTTCCACGATGGCCAGTTGTGGGCGCGGTTGGAAGACGGTAGCGAAACGCCAGTCACAATCGTCTTTAAACGGGTGTTAACCAGCGAGTTTCTTACTCACTACGGTGATGATGCGCTCAGCCATCCGCTGGTGCAGGCGTATGCCGCCGGCGCATGCGTGATCGTCAATTCGTTTCGCGCCAAGTTGCTGCACAAGAAGTCGCTGTTTGCCCTGCTGTCTGATGAACGGTTCCACGATCCGCTGAGCGCTGAACAGCGCGCTGCGGTTGCTGCGCACGTGCCATGGACGCGCGTCGTGCGATCCGGCCAGACGACCTATCAGGGTGAGACGATTGATTTGCTGGCCTTTGCCCGAGCTAACCGCGAGCGGTTGGTGCTAAAGCCGAACGATGAGTACGGCGGCAAGGGGATTACCATCGGCTGGGAGGCGAGTGCCGCCGAGTGGGATGCTGCGCTGAATGCTGCCCTTGCCTCGCCGTTTGTAGTGCAAGAGCGCGTGACCATTGCGTATGAGCCGTATCCGGCACTGGTTGATGGGCAGGTCGTGATCGGCGAGCGGTTGGTTGATAGCGATCCGTTCCTGTTTGGCACCGAAGTTAATGGCTGTCTGTGCCGGCTGTCTACAGTGACGTTGCTGAATGTCACTGCCGGCGGCGGCAGCACCGTTCCGGTCTTCGTGATCGATGGTTGATGACTGTGCGGAGGACGTGATGCAAGTGCGCGATGCCGTTGGCCGGACAATCGAGTTGGTCGCGCCGCCGCAACGGATTGTCTCGTTGGTGCCGAGTATGACCGAGTGGCTGTTTAGCGTAGGCGCCGGCGAGCGGGTAGTGGGGATTACCGACTATTGCATCGAGCCGTCAACAGCCATCGCGCATCTGCCGCGACTGCGCGGTACTAAGAACCCGGATCGGACAGCGATTCTCGCGCTGCACCCCGATTTGGTCATCGCCGAGCAAGAAGAGAACCGTGAGCGTGATGTGCTGGCTTTAGCTGCTGCCGGTGTCAATGTCTATGTTACCGCCATTCGCAGCGTGGCCGATGCCGCCATACAGTTGGCAGCGCTGGCTGACGCGCTTGGGGTGGCGGTCACGGCTGCGCCAATGGTTGCCGCGATGCAGGCAGCTATGGCCGATCCGCCGCCGCCGGCGCGCCGGGTACTGGCGTTGATTTGGCGTGATCCGTGGATGGCGGTGGGGCAAGATACCTACGCTGGCGATCTCTTGCGCCTCAGTGGCGGGATCAATGTAGCCGCAGCGCTGCCGGGCCGCTACCCGCGCGCGCCGCTGCCCGAACTGCTCGCCCTCAATCCCGATATGATCCTCTTGCCGAGCGAGCCGTACCCTTTTAGCGAGCGCGATCTGCCGGCGTTTAGCGACATCGCCGCTCGTTGCCAAATCGCGTTCTGCGATGGCATGGCGCTAACGTGGCCTGGCCCGCGCACTGCCGCAGCAATCGCCTCGTTCCGGCAACTGCTAGGGAGTAACCTATGAGCCAACTGGTCTGGTTGCGCGAAATGGCATTTGGGTTGGCGCTGGGCAATCGGGCGCGTAGCGTGCTCAACGCTGGCCCCGTGCCGGTGACGACGGTCGCTGGGGCAGCGTTGGCCGCCGAACTCAAGCGGGTAGTCAACCGGTTTAAGGCACAGGCGATGGATGCTAGCGGTACGCAGGTGGCCTACGATCGGCTCCGCACGGATCCGGCTTACCTCGCTTTCCGCGCTGAACTCACCCCGCAGTTGCAGCGCTTCGATCCGGCTTCGTTGCCGGATCGGGCGACGCGACTGGCCTTCTGGATCAACCTCTACAACGCGCTGGTGATTGATGCCGTCATTGCTTTTGGCGTCCAGACCAGCGTTGCCAATGAATTGGCCGGCTTGAGCTTCTTTCAGGCGGCGGCCTATCTCATCGGCGGCCAGCGTTGTTCGCTCAACGACATCGAGCACGGCATCCTGCGCGCTAATCGTGGCCATCCCTTTATTCCCGGCCCCCAATTTGCCGCCGGAGATCCGCGCCTCGCGTGGATCATCGATCCGCCTGATGTCCGTATCCACTTTGCACTCAATTGCGCCAGCCGTTCGTGCCCGCCGATTGGCGTCTACAGTGCCGAGCAGATCGATGCCCAGCTCGATCTGGCGCTGCGCAGTTTTGTTGAGGCTGACGTGACCATCGATCCGGCTCGCGGTGAGATCCATCTGTCGCGCATCTTCGACTGGTATCGCGAAGATTTTGGCGGTCCCAGTGGGATTGTACAACTCTTGCGGCAGGCGCTGCCCGATGACGAACGCCGAGCATGGCTGCTACAAGCGCAGCGAGGCCGCTTGGTCTATCGTCCGTATGACTGGTCGTTGAATCGCGGTTAACGCTGGCCGGGATCGACCAACCGACCAAAACGAGGGTATACTACAAGCGCAGGATCACCAGTAGTATAGGTATTGCAGAGGATAATATGACCGGCGACTGGCGCAATCGCTCACTCAAAGATCTCTACCGGCTGACCGGCCAGATCTTCTCGCAGCTACCGGCATTGGCCCGCTTGTGGGGTGGTGCGTATCGTGCGCTCAGTTTCGATACGGTACCCTTCACCCCCCTGCGTAAACCGCTGGCCGAAGCTCGCTTTGCGCTAGTGACGACCGGCGGCGTTCACCGGCACGATCAACCGCCGTTTGATATGGTCGATCCACGCGGTGACCCTACCTATCGCCGCATTCCGGCTGATACGCCGGTGGCCGATCTCACTATCACGCACGACTACTACGATCACACCGATGCCGAGCGTGATCTCAATATTCTCTTCCCGCTAGAATTGATGCGCTCGTTGGCGCAGCGCGGGATTATTGGCAGTCTGGCCGATTGCTACAGCTTCATGGGCCATATCGAACCACCCCATCTCGAAACCTTACTGCGGCAAACTGCTCCTGAAGTCGCCAGCTTCCTCAAGCAAGAGCAGGTTGATGCTATCTTGCTTACCCCAGCCTGAGGGTTGTGCAATCAGTCCGTGGGACTGATCGCACGCATCATCGAAGACGCCGGCATCAGCACGATTTGTATCGTCAGTCTCAAGCCGATTGCTGAACAGGTGCGTCCGCCACGTACCCTGCATCTGGCATGGCCGTTTGGTCATCCGTTAGGCGAACCGGGGAACCGGGCGCAACAGTTGACTGTATTGCATGCGGCGCTACACAGTCTCTACTTCGCCGAGCCGGGAGAGATTTTAGAGCCGGGTTGGCGCTGGCGGCGCGAAACGTACACCATACCGGCGGGGTGGGAGGTATGAGTGATGCCGTCCGGCATCTTAGCCGGCTACGTAATCGCTCATCCCTTGCCAAACAAGCGGTAATTCAACACCGGAAAGATCGCGTCGTGCGTTTCGATCTGCTCAAGCGTAAAGAGATCGGTCGCGCTCAACGACTCTTGGCGCGCAAGCGCGAATAGTTGCTCGAAGCGATCGAGGTGTCGTTGCCAGCCCAATTCTTGCGGATCTTCAGCCCAATCACTCTGTTCAGCTAGCAATATTTCGCGTGCCGCTTGCGTCAGTACCCGTTCGCGAAATCCTTCAACTGCCGGGTAGTGTGCGATTAAATCAGCAAACCGTTGTTCAGCGTCGTGGAGTGCCTGCCAATAGCGCTGCGCGCTTGGCGACTGCCAACGCGAGAGGGAATGAGGGAAATGGGCATCAGTGTGCAGCGAAACGGTCTCGCCCGTGCGTAGGCCGGCCAGTATCGTTCCGGGATGCGTCAAACCGAGACGAGCATCAGTCGCGCAGCGGGTTAATACTGCTTGCAGCCATGTTGGCCCTTCAAACCAGCAGGTTCCCCACCAGCGAGCATCAATTGGTACCACGATCGTGGTGTCAGCCGGCAAGTGATTCAACCGGTACAGGAGTTGCTCGACGAAATGGTTGGCATGTTCTTGCGCGCGCCGCAGCGCATCATACGGATCATATGGTTGTGGCTCATTGAGGCCATTGGCCGTATAACCGGTTGGATCAGCAGCGTTCCGGTAGAGCGGATCACCCGGATATCCTAGTTCGGTAGACCAAATGTGGCGGGATAGTTCGCTCTCAACCCCAATGGCTGCAAGTCGACGCGGGATGATCCAGCCGGGCAATTGGCCAGCGCGCACGTAAGTTGGATCCACAATGACATAACGTAGATCCAAATCGAGCGCTATCTGCTCGATTCCCGGTCGCCATGCGCAACCGGGCAGCCAGAGTCCTTCCGGTCGTTTGAGGTGGCGCGAGATATAGAGCAAGCCGTGCTCGAGTTGCGCTCGCACGAGGCTCTCACGGCTTAGCAATGGTAAAATGGCGTGGCTGGCCGGCAAACAAAGCGGCGTAAGCACCTCGGTTATAACTAATTCTTGCAGCCGCCCGGCCAAATTGCGCTGGTAGCGAGTATTGAATGTGCGCAGCGTTTGGCGATCCCAATCAAGGTAAAACCGTGCGAGATAAGCACCGTGGCGATTGCCTTCCGCTTCAAATCGAGCGAGTTCGGCTTGATGGCGAGCAATTTTATCTTCCAGCCACTGCGTAAAATGCTTGCTGACAACCCGGTCGCGCCACTGTTCCAGTGCAACTGGTGAGCATGCCAAGGCGAGCGTGATCGGTAGATGGTGGCGTTGCAATTCACCGACCAGATCGAGCAGGGGAATCAGCATCTGTGCGGTAAAAGCGTGCAGATACTCTTCGCCAATAGGATGCCGTCCGGGATGACGCACGTATGGGATATGCACTTCAATGACAAACGCGACCGGCATAATGCCCTCGCTCATTACATTCCCACCGGCTCTCGTAATCCATTATAGTACACAGGCGCTTATGGGTTCACCGGTGTTACTGGTACTGGCGTTGGCAGTGGCGTAGCAGTTTCTGTCGGCGTAGCAATACTGGTGGTAGCCGGCGTGCCTTCTGGCGTCGGGGTGCCGGTGGTAGCCGGTGTGCCCGTTAGGGTTGGCGATGGTGTTACCGTCAGCGTTGGCGTCTCTGTTGGCGATGGTGTTACCGTCGGTACTGGCGGCGGTGGTGGCGGCGGCGCAGTTGGCGACGGTGGAACCGGTGATGGGGTGTCGGTAGGCAGAGGTGTTGCGGTTGGGGGGGCTGTCGGCACGGTTGTAAACGTTGCCGTAGCCGTCGGCAGAGGCACGGCCAAGGTGGGTGACAGAGCGGATGGAACCGTCGGCGCCGGTGGGGGTGCGGCGTTATCGCTGAAACTGCGTGCCACAAACACGATTAATGCAATGGCGACCACCAGCAAGATACCGCCGATAATGAAAAACGGCAGTTGATCGGCCCGATCGCTGGGTACCGCAATATTCCCGTGCTCGTACGGATGGGCCGGTGTATTCCGCCGGGCAGGGGGTTTGGCGGGCGGGGCCGGTGGCGCAACCAGCGGTTGGTTGTTTGGTGCGTTAGGCGGTGCAGCCGGGCGGTTCGGTACAACGCTGGCCGATAGCGCTGCTGGCCGGTTGGAGCCTGCCGGTGGATATGAGCTAGGCGCTGGTTGGGGCGCTGGCGGCTCGGCCATTGCCCGTGGTTGGGCCGTCAATGCTGGTATTGTCGGCTCGGCTTGATCGAGGGCCGGCAGTGCGACAAGCGCCGCCAGATCGGCAGCCGTGGCGGGAACAATCCCGTTCCGATCAGCAATATCGCGGAGCGCAGCGATAAAGGCTGCGCCGGTTTGGAAACGCCGTTCGGGGCGTTTGGCCAGTGCGCGGGTCAGCACTAAATCAAGATCAGTCGGTAAATCGGGGGCGATGGAAGAGATCGGCGGCGGCGGCAGTTGGGCATGGGCGACGATCAATTGCGGCGTTGGCCCGCTAAACGGCACCCGTCCGGCAATAATCTCGTAGGCTACCACGGCCAGCGAATAAAGATCGCTGCGTCCGTCAACCCGGCGAGCCTCGGCCTGTTCGGGTGAAATGTATTCCGGCGTTCCCATAAAGACGCCGGTACGAGTCAGCCGTTGATCATCGGTTTCGGGGGTTTGGGCAATGCCGAAATCAGTCAACACCACCCGGCCATTGCGATCAACCATAATATTATGCGGCTTGATATCGCGATGGACAGCGCCAGCGTGATGAGCGTAATCGAGCGCGGCGGCAATTGGTTCGAGTAGGGCAATCGCATAGCCAAGCCCAAGCACGACATGCCGTTCGAGAATGGTATGCAAGGGCAAACCGTCAATGTACTCCATCGCGATATAGTGCAGCCCCTGATCCTCACCGATATCGTATACCGTCACGATATTCGGATGGCGCAGATTAGCGGCGGTACGCGCTTCGCGCTCGAACCGCTTGATAAACTCTGCGTCCATGCTTAGTTGTGCAGCCAGCACCTTGAGGGCAACGATGCGCTGAAGTTGGGTGTCACGCGCCCGATACACGCGCGCCATCCCGCCGCGGCCCAGCTCCTCGATTAACTCGTACCGGCCAATGCGCCGCCCGCTAATACTGCTCACCCGTGTCTCCGATCACCCATTAGTGGAATGCTGTGAATTCAACGTCTGCCACAGGCGAATATGCCATGGTATAATCAGCAAGGTCAAAGCGATTGTACCACATCGCATCTGCGCATTCAAAAGCATGTTGTAGCTGGAGGCTGGTGAACGATGCAATCCGCTCCCGCCCCGCAATTGATTGTCAAACGTAGTAACGGCGACTATCGGGAAATCGTGTGGGATCGATCGGTCATTACCGTTGGCCGTGATAGCTCGAATGACATTATTATCGATCATCCGCTCGCTTCCCGGCGTCATGCGCGCTTTGAACAGACGGAAGAAGGGTTTTTTATTCGCGATCTTGAGAGTACGAACGGCACCTTCCTTAATCAAGAGCGCGTGAGCGGCGCGCGCAGCCTGCATCATGCTGATCAAATCTTGATCGCCGATACCGTTATTGTGTTTAACGACCCCGCCGCAACGATGAAGGGGATGCTTGACCCTGCGCTGTTGCGGGCAGTGCGGGCCGAGATCCGGGTTGATGAACCAACCAAGTCGGTGTACATTCGCGGTGAGTTGCTCACGCCGCCGCTCACGGTGAAAGAGTTCCAATTGTTGGCCTTGCTCTACCGCCGGCAGGGTGAGGTGGTGAGTAAGGAGGAGATCGCTAATCAGGTGTGGGATTATGCCATCTTTGATTACAATGCGATAGATGCGCTTGTCTACCGGTTGCGCCAGCGAATCGAACCCGATCCGTCGCGACCGCGGTATTTGGTGACACAGCGCGGGTTTGGGTACAAGCTGATTGTGGCTCCCGACGCTGAGCCGGCGGGCTAGAGCGGATGAGGCGGCGATGACAGGGATAACATTAACTGCGCCGAGCCGGTTGCGCGGTGTGGTTCAGGTGCCGGGTGATAAGTCGATTTCACATCGCGCGGTGTTGTTTAACGCTATCGCGACCGGCAGTGCGCAGATTGCCAATTTTTTGCCCGGCGCTGATTGCCTTTCTACGGTGGCTTGCGTGCGGGGGTTGGGGGTGA
This sequence comes from uncultured Chloroflexus sp., assembly GCF_938091255.1. Taxonomy (NCBI): domain Bacteria; kingdom Bacillati; phylum Chloroflexota; class Chloroflexia; order Chloroflexales; family Chloroflexaceae; genus Chloroflexus; species uncultured Chloroflexus sp. The sequence continues at coordinate 70,942 of NZ_CALLJH010000025.1, read as the reverse complement.
CGGTTGAACAGCTCGGTGAGCGCGAGCTGGTGGTGCATGGCGCCGGCTTGGGTGGCTTCCGCGAGCCATCTGATGTGCTCGATTGCGGTAACTCTGGCACAACCTTGCGCCTGCTGGCCGGGTTGCTGGCTGGTCAACCGTTCTTTAGTGTGTTGACCGGCGACGCCTCATTACGCTCGCGTCCGCAGCGCCGGATTGTTGTGCCGTTGCGCGCGATGGGAGCGCAGATCGATGGCCGCGCCGAGGGCGATCGGGCGCCATTGGCGATTCGCGGCGGCGCGCTGCGCGGTGGCCAGTACGAGTTGCCGATCGCATCAGCTCAAGTCAAGTCGGCCCTCTTGCTGGCGGCGTTGAACGCCGATAGTCCCATCACCCTGACCGGTCGCATTGACTCACGTGACCATACTGAGCGCATGCTGGCGGCGATGGGGCTTGATATTACGGTGACTGCCGAGCAGATTACGTTGCGTCCGCCAACCGCGGCCACTGCTCCAGCGGCGCTCTCGCTGCGCGTGCCCGGCGATCCTTCGTCAGCCGCCTTTTGGTGGGTAGCGGCGGCGATCCATCCCGATGCCGAATTGGTTACTCCCGGCGTGTGCCTCAATCCGACCCGCACTGGCGCGCTCGATGTGTTGCGTGCGATGGGAGCGGCGATTGAGGTTGTCAACGAGCGCTTAGAAGGGAGCGAACCGGTTGGCGATGTGGTGGTGCGTTCGTCAACCCTGCGCGGCACAACCATCGCCGGTGAATTGATCCCGCGCTTGATCGACGAAATCCCGATCTTGGCAGTGGCCGCGGCCTGTGCCGATGGTGAGACGGTCATCCGCGATGCGCACGAGTTACGCGCCAAAGAGACCGACCGTATCGCGACGGTGGCAGCCGGTTTGAGCGCGATGGGTATGTTGGTCGAACCAACCGCCGATGGGATGGTCATTATTGGTCGGCCCGGCCAATTGCACGGTACAACCCTTGATAGCTATCACGACCACCGGTTGGCGATGGCATGGGCGATTGCAGCGCTGGTAGCGCGAGGCGAAACCACCATCTTAGAACCGGCAGCCGCTGCGGTGAGCTATCCCGGCTTCTGGCAAGCGCTCGCTGCGGTGCAGGAGACAGTATGAGCGATGGCTTCACCTTTACGGTCGAGATCTTCACACCTACGTTGCTTTACACCGGCAGTTATACGCTGCCCTTGTACCGCAGGGTGAGTGATGCCCTTAACAACCGGATGAGCCGCTTTGTGAACCTCCATGAGGTCAGCATCGCCCCGCTCTGGCGTCCGCAGCACGCGCAGCGGGTGCCACAAGCCTTAGTGGCATGGGGTGATGCGCTGCTCGTGGCAGTGTTAGCAGAGCCTGAACCCCCGCCGGATTATCGCGTTTTAGCGCCGCCGCGGGCTACACAGCCGGTGATGTTTTTTGCTAGCGAATTTGCGGTGCGGGCCGAAATGTATCGCCGGCCAGACGTTGAATTGGAAGAGATGTTGACGGCGTTGGCCGATGATTTCATTCCGCTCCGCAACGTGACGATCTTCCCGATCAATGGCGGTGCGCCGTTGCACCGCTCGTTTGTTTGTTTGGCACAGCGCGCTATCCAAGCCCTCTACAGTGTGCGTAGTCCGGCTCAGTCTGAACCGGCGCCAGAAGCGCCGGCGGCTGCGGTTGAACCTGCTTCAGATGGAACCACACCCGAAGGTTAATAGACGAGGGAGATGACTACTATGAAGGTATTGGTTACTGGCGGCGCTGGTTACATCGGGAGCATTACTAGCGCCGAATTGGTGCGGGCCGGGCATGAGGTGATTGTCGTTGATAACCTCTATCAAGGGCATCGCGCTGCTGTACCGCCAGAGGCGATATTTGTCGAGGCTGATTTAGCCGATCGCAATGCGCTGCGCGAAATTTTCGCTGCTTACCCCGGCATTGATGGGATTATGCACTTTGCCTCGTATACGCTGGTCGGTGAGAGCATGGAACAACCAATGCTCTATCTGCGCGATAATCTCGTCAATGCTGCCAATCTGCTCGAAGTCGCTATTGCCGCCGGAGTGCGTCGGTTTATTCTCTCGTCAACCGCGAATCTGTTTGATCAACCCGAACGCATTCCTATCGCTGAACACGAACGGATTGTCCCCGGTTCGCCCTACGGTGAGTCAAAGTTTTTTATCGAGCGGATGCTGCACTGGATGCACCGGATCTATGGGATGCGCTACGCTTGTCTGCGCTACTTTAATGCTTGCGGCGATACGCCCGACCGCGGCGAAGATCACGATCCGGAAACGCATTTGATCCCGATCGTGTTGCAAGTGGCGTTGGGCCAACGCCCGCACGTTACGATTTTTGGCGATGATTACCCGACCCGCGATGGTACCTGCGTGCGCGACTACATCCACGTGCTGGATCTGGCCAGCGCCCACATTTTGGCGATGGAGTCGCTCGACCGCTTGGGTGAACGTCGCTATAACCTCGGCAATGGTCAAGGCTTTACCGTGCGGGAAGTGATCGAGACAGCGCGCAAAGTGACCGGCCATCCGATTCCGGCGGTGGTGGGGCCGCGCCGACCCGGCGACCCGGCAGTATTGGTCGCCTCTTCTGAAACGATCCGCGCCGAGCTGGGCTGGCAGCCGCGCTACCCTGATCTTGAGTCGATTATTGCATCGGCTTGGGAATGGCATCGCACCCATCCACACGGTTATGATGACTAGCATCTCTTCGTCACCCAGCTTGCCGCGCATCTTCGGCCAATACGAGATTGAGCAGCGGATTGGGCGCGGTGAGTCAAGCCGCGTCTTTCTCGCTCATCATATCCGGATTCGCGAGCATAAAGTTGCGCTGAAGGTGTTGCTCAGCCAAGAGGCGGCGCGAATTATGCGGTTTGAGCAAGAGGCGAGCATCGCTGCTCGCCTTCGGCATCCACATATTTCACGCTTGATCGACTACGGCGTGCAAAATCCGTTTCACTACGCGGTGTTTGAATATATCCACGGCAGCTCGTTACGTGATCTGCCCAAGTTGCTAGCATCAACGAATGCAAACGCGCTGAAGAAGGGTTCTTATTTGCCCTTGTCGCCCGAATTGGCGCTGCGCTATTTTCAACAGATCGCTGCTGCCCTTGATTATGCCCATAGCCTTGATATTGTCCATCGTGATCTGGCACCGGGCAATATCTTGATCGATCCCGATGCCGAGAAGGCCTACTTGATCGACTTCGGGATTGCTCGCGATCCTGACCAGTCGTTGACCTCAACTGGCATGATTATGGGCACGCCCGGTTTTATCGCACCAGAGTGTATGCGCGAGGCGCAAAAAGCTACCCATTTATCCGATATATTCAGTTTGGGTGTAGTGCTGTTTTATATGCTGACCGGCGAGGAGCCATGGTTTAAAAAGCCAAAACCGGGGGATAGCTGGCTGGAGTTGCCACAGGTTCGCTCATTAGCTGAAGCGGGGCAGAAGCTGCCGGAGGAAGTGGATCGGATTATTCGCACCCTGTTGGCATGGGAACCGCACCATCGCTATGCTAGCGCTAGGGCTGCGGCCGCCGATCTTGAAGCAGTACTTGCTCCCTATTTGTCGCAAACACAGGTCGTTCCGGTGGCTGCGGCCAGTGTTGCGCAACCGGCAAGCCAACCTAAACCGTTCACCCTCATCGAACCCAATGAGGTTGAGCGTGCGTTGACCGGTGCCGTGTTTCACGAACCGCTCGAGCGCGCACAGCAGCGCGCGCGTAAGCTCGATGCCTATCATATTAGCCAGTTACTTGACCAGTGGGCCCAAGAGCACCCGTTCCGGCTGCCGCTGCTTGGCCGGTTGGCCCGTTTGCATAGCGTCCGGCACTACAATGTCTTCTTCTTCCATTTGCAATTGCTGGTTGAGCAGCGCCGTGACGCTGGGATGGAGGAAGAACCTGACACCCAACAGAAAGAATTACCGCCCCATCGTGAAGTGGAGCGTTGGCAGATCGAATTACCGCCACCCAAGGAGTTTCAAGACAAGGCGGGTAGCCTGCTGGTTGTGCCCGGTTCCGAACAAGTGGTTAATTGCCCGGCTTGTAAAGGAGAAGGCGTGATCGTGTGCTCGATGTGTAAGGGCATGCGGCGCGTGACGGTGACTGAACAGCCGTCTGCCAGATCAATGACCGCCGAGCAACCAGCCGGCACGACGGAGGACGCCGGCGCATCGACGGTGGTACGCCAACGGGTCATTGCTTGTCCGCAATGTAATGGGCGCGGTTCGCTCCCTTGCAAGCGATGCGCCAGTTTTGGCCGCGTCGTGCAGCGCAAGTTGATCGAGTGGTCGCGCCGCATCGTGCGCGATGAGGCTCAGAACGATCTACCTGATGTTGATGAGACATGGCTGCGCCGCACATGCAAAGCTGAATTGGTGTATAAACACCGGGTGATTGGGCAAATTCCGCCTGAATGGCTCCAAATCACCGAAGTGAAAGCGATGATCGATCGCCAGCGGCAAGCGCTCGATAACGATAGCCGCATTGTGATGGCTGAACTGCAAATCCATTTTATCCCACTAACCGAGATCGGATTCGATCTTGGCCGGCAGGAGCAATCCTACCGGTTGGCGATCTATGGGTTCGAGAATCTGATCCCACCTGATTGGCGGCTGTTGCACTGGGAGCGAATTCTCTTTTCTGCCGGCATCGGTGTGCTGTCGCTCTTTTTGATTATTAGCTTGGCCTTTCTGACGCTGTGAAGATCCCCGTTGCGACTGTAGCGCCGTTGCATTGCAACGGCGCTACGATTGGCGATAGGACCATCGTGTTCCCCACGCATTGGAGAATATGCTATGCAAACTGCGCAGTTGGCGTCGGCGTTGTTGAATGAAGCGCGCAAGACACTGGTTGGGCAAGAGGAACCCTTGACGTTGCTCCTGACGGCATTGCTCAGTGGCGGGCATGTGTTGCTCGAAGGTCCGCCCGGTACGGCTAAGACGCTCATGGCCAAGACCTTGGCTCAGATGATCCAAGCCGAGTTTCGCCGTATTCAGTTTACGCCTGACTTGATGCCATCTGATATCGTGGGCACTCAAGTCTTCGATCTGAGCAGTAGCCAATTTCGCCTGCGGCAAGGGCCAATTTTCACCCAAGTGTTGCTTGGCGATGAAATTAACCGCGCGCCGGCCAAGACGCAGAGCGCGTTGCTTGAGGCAATGGAGGAGCGGCAGGTGACGATAGAAGGTCAACGATTGCCTTTACCGGAGCCGTTTTTTGTGATTGCGACCCAAAACCCGATTGAGTACGAGGGGACGTACCCGCTGCCCGAAGCCCAGCTTGACCGCTTTCTGTTTAAGGTGGTGATTGATTATGCTCCGCGCGAAGTTGAGACCGAGGTCTTGCGGCGCTATCACCTCGGCTTCGACGCACACCAGTTGGCTGCTGCCGGGTTGCGCCCCATTGTGACGCCGGAGGCGTTGGCTGCCTGCCGGGCCGAGATTGCACAGGTGCAGGTTGAGCAGGGGATTCTCGATTACATTGTCTCGATTGTGCAGGCGACGCGCACTAGCCCTGAATTGTTGGTCGGCGCATCGCTGCGGGCCGGAGTGGCGATGTTGCTGGCGGCAAAGACGCTGGCGGCAATTCACGATCGTGGCTACGTGACGCCTGATGAGGTGAAGATGTTGGCCCGTCCGGTGTTGCGCCACCGGATCGTTCTGCGGCCAGAAGCCGAGATTGAAGGGCTGAATGCCGATATGGCGATCGGGCGTATCCTCAATCGGGTGGAAGTGCCGCGGTAAGATGTTCTGGAAAGACGTACCTTAATTGTTGCTTATGGGTGGTTGGCACACAGGGTCGCTGTATGCTAACCACCCAAAATTATCTCTGGAGAATACGCGCATAGCGATCCGGTTCATGAAAAAATAAGAGAACAGTGGCAAAATGATAGAAGGACACAATCACTGCCCAGTGCCTGATCATCGTCTGTATTGCGCGTTTCACAACCATAACGAGGTCGTATGCTTTTCCGTAGTTCCATCCGCTGGATTGTGCGCCATCCGTGGCAGATGTTGCTCTGTATTCTAGGGGTAGCATTAGGAGTGGCAGTCGTAGTGGCGATTGATCTGGCCAATGCCAGTGCGCGCCGCGCTTTCCAATTGGCCGGCGATACTGTGGCCGGCCAATCAACCCATCAAATCATTGGCGGCCCATCCGGCCTGCCCGAAACGGTCTATCCCGAACTCCGGCGGCGCTTTCCAACCTTGGCTGCGGCGCCAATTGTCGAGGGGTATGTGATTGCCCCCTCCCTCGGCCCCGGTGTTTATCAGCTTTTTGGAATTGATCCATTTGCCGAAGCGCCCTTCCGGCCCTATCTGGCCGGCGGTGGTGCGGTTGATGTGGCCGCGCTATTGGTTGAACCGGGGGCGGCGCTGCTGGCTCGTGCCAATGCCGAACGGGCCGGTTTGCAGCTCGGTGATGCGTTGCCGATCCAGATTGGCCCGCGCACGGCTACCGTGCAGGTGGTGGGAGTGCTGGAACCGGCTGATGATCTTAGCCGGCGCGCGCTGGCCGGGATGATCGCCGTTGATATTGCCAGCGCGCAAGAGTTGCTCGATAGTGTCGGACGGTTAAGCCGGATTGACCTGATCGTACCTGAGTCATTTGATCTGGCGGCGCTGGCGCCGCTGTTGCCGCCCGGCGCGACGGTGCAACCGGTGGCGGCCCGCGCCGGCGCGTTGCAACAGATGACGGCTGCTTTCGAGCTGAACCTTACTGCGCTCAGTCTCTTGGCCCTGATTGTTGGCATGTTCCTTATCTATAACACAATGACGTTCAGCGTCGTGCAGCGGCGCGCGCTGTGGGGGACGCTGCGCTGCGTGGGGGTGAGTCGCGGCCAATTAGCCGGTTTGGTCTTGGCTGAAGCGTTGCTGATCAGCTTCTTGGGCGTGGCCGGTGGGTTGGTGTTGGGTGTGGTGTTAGGACGCGGCTTGGTTGGCTTGGTGACGCAAACCATCAACGATCTCTATTTTGTGGTGACAGTGCGCGATCTGAGCGTTGAGCCGGCGGTGTTGCTGAAAGGCGCAGTGCTGGGGATAACAGCGACGCTGTTGGCGGCGCTGGCTCCGGCCTTGGAAGCAATGTATACCCCACCGCGTACCGTCTTGCGTCGTTCGAGTATCGAAGAACGGGTGCGGCGGGCAACGCCGCGCTTGGCCGGCGCTGGCGTTGGCTTGCTCGCGATCGGTGGTGCGCTGCTAGCAATGCCGGCGCCTACCGGCGCTGTTAGTCTCTATGTCGCCTTCGGCGGGTTGTTTGCTGTCGTTATCGGAGCGGCCTTGCTCACCCCGCTGGCGCTAGTGGGGCTGATGTCCCTGTTACGTCCGGCGTTAGGGCGGGTATTGGGGTTGCTGGGCCGGATGGCAGCACGCGATGTGGTAGCAAGTCTCTCACGCACTGCGGTTGCCGTCGCTGCCTTGATGGTTGCGGTGTCAGTAACGATTGGCGTTGGTATCATGATCGGCAGCTTCCGCCAAACTGTGATCAGTTGGCTTGAGCAAAGCCTCGTCGCTGACATCTACCTCTCGCCGCCAAGCAATGTCGCCAACCGGATCGACACGACGCTTGATCCGGCCTTGCCAGCGGTGTTGGCAGCTCTGCCGGGAGTTGAGTCGATGACGACCTTCCGCAGTGTGCAGATTGATTTGCCTACCGGGCCGACAACGTTATTGGCGGTGGATGGAGCGACCGAGCAGGGACGGCGCGCGTTGCGCTTCCAACAGGGTGGTGATGCGGCGACGTGGGCCGCGTGGGAAAACGGCGCGGTGTTGATCTCAGAGCCACTCGCCTTTCGCACTGGTTTAGGGGTGGGTGATACCTTGACGGTGCGTACCGATCGCGGCTTGCGCGACCTGCCGATCGCTGGCGTCTATTACGATTATGCCTCTGATCGGGGTGTGGTGCGGATCAATGCCGCTACCTATCGCGCTTTGTGGGACGATCCGGCGATCTCGTCGCTGGCGATCTACGTGCGCGATGGCTACGACGTTGATGCCGTCATTGAACAAGTGCGGGCCATAAGTGCTGCCTATGGGATGGTGTTGGTCAATTCAAGCCGGGCGTTGCGTGAAGGGACGTTGGCAGTCTTTGATCGCACCTTTGCTATCACGTCGGTATTACAATTGCTGGCAACCATTGTCGCCTTTATCGGTATCTTAAGCGCATTAATGGCCTTGCAACTCGAACGCACCCGTGAATTGGGCGTCTTGCGCGCAAACGGTTTAACACCCGGCCAACTGTGGGGCGCAGTGCTGGGCCAAACCGGTCTGATGGGGTTGGCTTCCGGTCTGCTGGCTGCGCCGTTGGGGTTTGCGTTGGCGCTCGTGCTGACCTATGTTATCAATAAGCGTTCGTTTGGCTGGACACTGGAACTCGCCGTTGATCCGGCCCTGTTTGGGCAGGCGTTGGCGGTTGCGATCGGGGCGGCTTTGCTGGCCGGTATATGGCCGGCGCTGCGCATGAGCCGGATTAGTCCGGCGGTGGCGTTGCGTGATGAGTAGCGTATTGCGCCTTGTTATGAAGGGCGGCAATTTGACTGCCGCACTTCATCGTTTTCTTGGTATAGATATAGTAAATATGGTACGATACTGCTATCATTCGCGCACAGTGAGGAGAGGAATATGAGCGATCTGCGAGCGGCTTTTGAACGAGCAGCGCAAGAGGTGCAGGAGTTGCCGCGCCGCCCCGATAACGAGACATTATTGCAATTGTATGCGCTCTATAAGCAGGCCACGGTTGGCGATGTGCAGGGATCGCGGCCCGGCGTGCTGGATATGACCGGGCGGCTGAAGTATGATGCGTGGACAAAACTCAAAGGCCTCTCAACCACCGATGCGATGAATCGTTACATTGAATTGGTTGAGCGGCTTAAGCAAACGATCAAGTAGACGACGATCCGTATACAAACAATAAACCGGTGAACAATGGCGTTCACCGGTCTTGTTTTTTGCCAGCGCCTTGAGTGACGTGGCAGCTACTTTCTAGTAGCGGCGGCCAAAATTGCCTCGCGGCGCGCTGCGCGGCTTGTCTTCAGCCTCATTCACGCGCAGATTGCGCCCGCCAATCTCAAGGCCGTCGGTCGCCCGGATGACGGAGGCGACGTTATTGGTCTCGATCTCAACAAACCCGAAGCCACGCGAGCGACCAGTATCGCGGTCGTTAATAACACGCGCGCTCTGCACCTCGCCGTGCGGCTCGAAGATCGCACCTAGCTCAGCATCACCGACACTCCACGGCAAATTCCCGACGAACAGTTTCACTAACATTGCATACACTCCACAGAGACTTGGTTTGGCAGACACGTTCGTGGCATACCAAAAACCGGCTATCACAGACCTCTCGTACAGCCGCCGCCGATAGATATATCGGGCGTTCGCTCCGGCGATCGACAACGTTCCTACTTCGAGCGATGAAGCACTGCCGATCGACCTAAAGCTTGAGAGTTCTCTGATGCCGGTCTCGCAGCACACGACGTTGATTGACTTCTATACTATACCACACTTTTACAGAATTGCAAGAGGATAGTTTCGATCAGTCGCGGGAATGATCCCTTTTCGTCGAAACAAGGCTACGATTCATTGTGTGGAAGCGCAAGAATAAACAGTAGGATAAGCTATGACCACGTCGTCAGAAGCGGTGCTGGCCCGTTATGCCCGGCGGAATTTCTGGTTGAATGTACTCGATGGCAGCGCCTTCACCTTCGGTATCAGCCTTGTTTCGCGGTTTACCGTCTTGCCGCTGATCGTCGAACGGTTGACCGATGCGCGATGGGTGCAGGGATTGATTCCGGCGATCTTTTTTGCCGGCTGGTTATTACCGGGATTGTTTACCGCGCCGTTGATAGCAGCGCAGCCGCGGCGCAAGCCGTGGGTGCTACTGGCGACGATCGGTGAACGCCTGCCCTTTTTGGCGATGGGCATTATTCTGCTAACGTTGCCTGATTTACCGACGAGCGTGTTGCTGGTAATCGTGCTAACGCTGTACGCCATCTTCGCCACGAGTGCCGGTCTCACGTCAATCGCGTGGCAAGATCTAATTGCGCGGGTCATTCCGGGCCGCCGTTGGGGAGTCTTCTTTGGTCTACAGGCTGGTTTGGGCGGTCTGCTCGGCATTGGCGGCGGTGCGCTGGCAGCAGCGATTTTGGCCCAGCAACCATTCCCGCAAAGTGCTGGCATGCTCGCCTTAATTTGCTTCGCAGCGATGGTGGTCTCATACCTTTTTCTTGCTCTGACGGTCGAACCGGCCCAAGCGCCGGCGCCGACCCGCCCGTTTCACGTCTTTTTGCGCGGCTTGGGGCCGCTCTTGCGGCGTGATGTCGCTTTCCGGCGCTATCTGTTCTGCCGAGCGGCGATTGCGCTCGGCTTGACCGGCCATAGTTTCTTGACAGCGGCTGCGCTAGAGCGGTTTCAGGTACCGGCGGCAGAGATTGGTCTGTTTACCAGCATGATGCTGGCTGCGCAGGCACTTGGCAATATCGGCTTGGGGGCGCTGGCTGATCGATGGGGCCACAAACAGGTATTAGTGTTGTCGGCGGGGATGGGGATGGCGGCGCTGGTGTTAGCTCTTATCGCGCCGGCAAGCGCGTGGTTTTACCTTGTCTTCGCCTTAGTCGGCGCGGCCCAGGCTGGCTACCAGCTCTCCGGCTTTACGCTTGTCTTTGCCTTTAGCCCACCAGCCGAACGAACCACCTACATTGGCGTCGCCAATCTGGCATTGGCCCCGGTAGCCGCGTTGGGGCCAGTAGTGGTAGGTCTTGTGGCGACAGTAACCGGTTATGGTGTGATGTTTGCCCTGCTCGCGCTGGTAGGCGTGATTGGTATGGGGTTGTTGCATTGGCACGTGGCAGCGCCGGCTCGCACCGGGCAAGTGCCGGCAGCGTGATAGACTGCCATCCCCCGCTCCCGCTTGTTGTTGCGAGCCGCCGGTCAATGGCGAATCAATCCCCCGCGCGCACGGGCGGGATAACTCAGCAACCCAAGCATACGCCAGCAGCCTCGGCAATCCCCCGCACGCACGGGAGGGATTTGCGCCAACGAGCAACAACGCGGTCTGCAAACGGCGATCCCCCGCGCGCACGGGTGGGAACCGCGCCGGCACGGCGATCGGCAGTGTTAAAACGGCAATCCCCCGCGCGCATGGGCGGGAAAGTCTGTACACATCGTTCCCACTGAAGTACAAACCTAGCTTCTGGCGCTGCGCGCTGCATAATGACCGGCGGGAAGCGGTGTGCGCCTACTCTGGCCTAGTTCCCGCTGCAGCGGGAGATTGCTGCGGTCGGGCGACCTCTAGCGCAGCTAAGTGCTACCACTCGCTGGCAATGACCGAAGGGCGATCCGTAGGTATGGGTAATCCTGCATGCAAGCAAGCCTCCTTGCGTCACTACTCGCTCGCAATGACCGGTTGGAGATCACTTGCGCAATGACAGGAGAGAACACCGTCATCCCCTCACACACCGCTGGCAAACGACATTGTGTTACGCGGTGGTTGTGGTATTGCGACCGGTAATGCCGGCCCGCAGTAACACAGGCGATCGTCGCGCCAGTCAGCTAACCCGATTTCGGTCAGCCATGCCGTGACAGTGGCTGCCCGGCGTAGGGCAGTTGATTCGGCTAATGGGGCGAGTTGTTGGAGGATGCGTGCAACATCGTGGCGGGTCAAACCTTCGAGGGTGTCGCGGAGGGCGGCAATCACCGAGCGGGTTGGCTCGTACCGTAAGAGTTGCCGGCGCAGGGCAGCGCGCTGGTCGGCGCGGTTGTAGCGCGTGAAAGCAAGCCCAAACTTGGTTAGTCGCGCCGCCTCGGTCTGCTCACCCATCTCGATTAAGCCAATGATCCGCGCTGCCTGCATATAGTAGAGACCTTGACGCTGACCCTTGGCGCCGATGTACTCTCCGATCTCCTCTGCCGTTACTCGCCCACGCGCAATCGCTTCCGCGACTCGCGCAACGTCCCAAAGCATATCGGCCTGTGGAATGTCCGCTGTGGCCAGCATCGCAGTACCTCCTCTTCCTTGCACGTACCCGCTCGTACTATGTCTTTACCATACCATACTCGAACGTTTGTGTCAATAGGAATATTCGCGCAAGTATTCACATCTTAGCGCGCGCACGGTTGTGTCTTTTGCGGGTATGATACAAATGGAGATAGCAATGCACGTTGGAGGTGTTTATTCATGACCTACGATCTTCCGCTCACTTCTACTCACGAGGTGGCGATTGTTGGCGCTGGCCCAATTGGTCTCGAACTAGCGGTGTGCCTCAAGCAAGCCGGGGTTGATTACATCCAGTTCGATGCGCGCCAGATTGGGTATACGATGACGTGGTGGCCGCGCAATACCAATTTCTTCAGTACGACCGAGCGGCTGGCGATTGCCGGTGTGCCTATTCCTAATAACCATCAGCAGCGTATCACCGGTGAAGAGTATTTGGCGTATCTGCGCACGGTGGTTGAGCTGTTCGATCTGCGTGTGCAGAGCTACGAGCCGGTCAGCGCATTACACCGCGAGCGCGACGGTTTTACGCTCATCACCCAGCCACTTAGCGGGCCGCGCCGCTATTACGCGCGCCGGGTGGTGTTGGCGATTGGCGATATGCACTTTCCCCATCGCCTCAATATCCCCGGTGAGGATTTACCACACGTGAGCCACTATTTTCGCGATCCGCACGACTATTTTCGCCGCCGGTTGCTGATCGTCGGCGGCAAGAATTCGGCGGTTGAAGCGGCATTGCGTTGCTGGCGGGCCGGCGCGCAGGTGACGTTGTCGTACCGGCGGGCGCAGCTCGATCCCAATCGGGTTAAGCATTGGCTGTTGCCCGATTTTGCCGCCCAAGTTGAGGCTGGCACTATCCGCTTTCTCCCTCAGACGATGCCAATCGCGATCGATGCCGGCGGTGTGACGCTGGCTCGTACCGATGCCGATGGTCAGCCTACGACCGAGCAGTTCTATTACCCGACCGATTTTGTCTTGCTGGCGACCGGTTTTCGTGGCGATCAGAGCCTGCTTGAGCAGGCTGGCGTGATTTTGCAGGGGCCAAACCGGGTTCCAGTTTATCATCCCGCAACGATGGAGACGAATGTGCCCGGTTTGTATCTGGCCGGTACGGTGGCTGCCGGGATTCAGCAACGCTATACGCTCTTTATTGAGAATTGTCACGAGCACGCCGGCAAAATCACTCAAGCGCTCACCGGGCAGTGGCCGGCGCGGTTGGGTGATGTGGCCGCGCGTACTTATCAGCTCAGTTTTGAGCAGATCGCGGCGAATTGAGCATTCGCTCCCTCTTGCCAAAATTGCCGAGTGTGCAGTATAGTAATCGGCATGCGGGGCTGTAGCTCAATGGATAGAGCACCGACCTTCTAAGTCGATGGTTGCGCGTTCGAGTCGCGCCAGCCCCGCCACTGCCTTGTTGATCTTATTCCCTCGATGTGGAAGGCCCCTCTTCGATCGGTTGGGTGAGTGTAGCCAGCAATTGTTTGCTGCGTTCGATCCGTTGGTTGATCTAGGCTAACTCGGCTTGCATGCGATCGACTGCATCTTTCTCAACAAAAAACGCTCAACGTTGGCTGTGAGCAGCCCAAAGAGCGCGATGCCGATAATCATCACAAAGACGGCAACGCCACGTCCCCGCCCTATGGCCGGGTAGGTGTTGCCGTAGCCGACGGTGATGATGGTGGTTAAGGCCCTCCAGCCGGCATCAGCGAATGTAGCGATCGGACCGCCGGAGCCTTGTTTGGCTACTACCATCAGCGTCGCGCCACCTACCACGAGCGCCAGACTAGTGACGCCAATGACAGCCGGCATGCGCTGGCGTAACATACGGCGCGATTGGCGCCAGAGACGGGTCACAATGGTACGCTCGAAACGGGCCAACAGGATCGCGCGTCATTCAGGTAGCGTTGCTCTTCAATTCGGTGTCGTGATGGCTCTGTTGTAGCAATCTTTCAGGGCTGAGCGTTTAGATCGGTGCGGTTGGTGCGATTTTTGGCAAATAAACAGGTATAATACCTCGCGAACCGCAATCGTATTGAAGGAGACCATTGCAATGCAGACAGTGCGGGAACGCAGCGAGATTCCGGATCAGTATAAGTGGGATCCGTACAGTATCTTTCCCTCTCAGGCAGCGTGGGAAGCGGCGATCGATGAGACTGATGCGCTCATCGCTACTGCCGTGCAATTCCGAGGCCGACTGGGTGAAGGCCCGCGCATCATTGCCGATTTTCTCAGTCTGAGCGAAACGATTATGCGCAACGTCGGCCAGATCGCGGTCTTTGCGACAATGTTTTACACGGTTGATACCAACGACCGCGAGGCGAGCGCGATGCGCGATCGGGCGACTGGCTTGCAGGCGCGGGCGAGCGCGGCGCTGGCCTTTGGTGAACCGGAGTTGTTAGCGATCGGTGGCGATCAGTTATTGGCATGGGCCGAGCAAGATGAGAGTCTGGCGACCTATCGCCATTATTTCGAGCGACTGCTCGCGCGTGCGCCACACGTTCGCTCCGCCGAGGTGGAAGAGTTGCTTGGTCAAGTGCGCGATCCCTTTGCCGCTGCCAGCGCGGTGCATGGCGTGCTGGCCAATGCCGAATTGCGCTTTCCGCCAGCGTATGATAGTAACGGCGAGGCGCACGAGATTACCCAAGGTACGATCAATGCGTTGATTACCCATCCCGACCGCACGTTGCGCAAGAATGCATGGGAAGGCTATGCCGATGCCCATATCGCGGTCGAAAATACGATGGCGCAGTGTCTGGCTGCCGGTGTTAAGCAGAATGTGTTCATGGCCCGCGCCCGCCGTTATGCTTCGGCATTGGAAGGTGCGCTCAAGCCGAATGTTATTCCGCTTGAAGTCTTCCACAATCTGATCGCCACCTTCGAGCGCCATTTACCGGTGTGGCATCGCTATTGGCGAGTGCGCCGCGCAGCGCTAGGGGTTGATGAACTACACGTCTACGATACCAAAGCGCCGCTTGCCACGCCATTGGTTGTGCCATACGAGCAGGCAATTGATTGGATTTGCGCGGGTATGGCGCCGTTGGGCAGCGAGTATGTGCAGATTATGCGCCGCGGTTTGCGCGAACAGCGGTGGGTTGATGTCTACCCTAATCGCGGCAAGCGGGCTGGCGCATTTTCGACCGGCGCCCCCGGTACCCATCCGTTCATTATGATGTCGTACAACGACGACATCTTCAGCCTCAGCACACTTGCCCACGAATTGGGCCATTCGATGCACTCGTACTATACGCGCCGCACCCAGCCGGTGATTTATTCGAACTACGGCTTGTTCCTCGCTGAAGTGGCTTCTAATTTCAATCAGGCGCTCGTGCGCGATTACCTGTTCAAGACGCTGACCGATCGTAATGCCCAGATCGCTCTGATCGAAGAGGCGATGGCTAATTTCCACCGTTACTTTTTCATTATGCCGACACTGGCCCGCTTTGAGCTGGCCATCCACCAGCGCGCCGAGCGCGGTCAGCCGCTGACCGCTACTATCTTCAATGAGCTGATGGCCGATCTCTTCGCCGAAGGGTATGGTGCTGAAGTTGTGGTTGATCGGGCGCGGGTCGGTAATACATGGGCTCAGTTTTCTACCCATCTCTACGCCAATTTCTACGTCTATCAGTATGCGACCGGCATTGCCGGCGCGCATGCGCTTGCCGCACCGATCATTGCCGGTGAGGCCGGTGCGGCTGAACGCTATATCAACGAGTTCCTCAAGGTCGGTGGTTCCCGCTTCCCGCTCGATACCCTGCGCCGGGCCGGGGTTGATCTCGCTTCGCCTGAGCCGGTCGAGCGTACCTTTGCCGTTATGGCATCGTATGTTGACCGGCTGGAGCAGTTGGTCAACGAGGTCTAACCCGCCGGGTGGCGCATTGGAGAGCGCTACCCGCGGCTATGCATTCCCTGAGAGGTTCCTGCGATGCGCCGCTCTTATGGGTGGATGCTGCTGGTCGCTCTGCTCTGGCTGGCGTTGTCACCAGCGACAGCCCAATCCCCGTATCGCGTCTTAGTGCCGCTCGTGGCTCGCTCAGTCCAGAATCCGCTCTTCAGCGGCGAGGCGACCTATTATCTCGAAGCCGACGGGAGCGGCGCCTGTCTGTTTGACCCGATCCCCGGTGATCGGATGGTGGCAGCGATTAGTTATCTCAATTACGGCAATGCCGATTACTGTGGCGCGTATGCCGAAATCTTTGGGCCGCAAGGAAGTGTGGTGGTGCGGATTGTTGATATGTGTCCGGATCATCCCGGCTGCGGGCCGAACCATCTCGATCTGAGTCCAGAGGCGTTTGATCGGATTGCGCCACGTGCATGGGGGAGAGTGCCGATCACGTGGCGCGTGATCAGCCCGTCGCTGAGCGGGCCGGTGCAGGTTCATCTCAAAGATGGCAGCAATCCGTGGTGGTTAGCATTTCAGGTGCGCAATCATCGCAATCCGGTTGCTAAGCTCGAATATCGCACACCACAAGGACAGTGGGTCCAACTGAGTCGCACCACCTATAATTACTTCATCCGGCAATGCAATTGCGCTGGCGGCGAATTTGGCCCCTTCACGCTACGAATTACCGACATATATGGCAATGTGCTGACTGAGACGGTGCAGTTTACCTCTTTCTCAAGTACAAGCAATTCGCCGGGTGAATTGGTCAACGGGATCGGCCAATTTCCCTACGGGCCGTGAACGTTGCGCACCGCTTAATCGGGAAACAGTTCATCAACCGCTTGTTGCGCTGTGACCATATCGCTGGCGCGGCGTGTGCGCTGTTCGATAAAGCGGTAAAACTGTTCGTCATAGGCACGAGTTTGCACCACCACCGGCATCGGCACCGCATGGCCTAGCACTAACGCCTGCTGGCGCGTGTCGAGATTGGCTAGCACGGCCCGCAAGCGCGCGCTGCCGCCAACGCCGGTAAATACGGCGTCAATGTCCTGTTCATCACTGAGCAGCGCCGTGATCCGGGTGCCAAGCTGGCTGAGCACTTCGCTGTCGATCGATGAAGGGCGTTGGTCAACGACCAGCAGTGTCACGCTGTACTTGCGCATCTCGCGGGCAATTGTACCAAAGATAGTTTGGCGGGCAAGACGCGGATTGAGAAACTTGTGCGCCTCTTCGATCGTGATCATCAACGGTCGGGGTCGGTCAGCCTCACTTTTTGTGTGCAGGTACCGCTCGGTTTGCTCGCGCCAGCGCTGGTGAATCCGGCGGGTCAGCACATTAGCGACGAGCATGTACGCCAGTGGGTCATCATAGCGACCAAAGCTCAGCACCACGTGTCGTCTGTCTAGGAGTGCTTTGATCAGATTATCGACTGGTGAAAGATCAGCCTGTGCCTGCACAAATCCCAGCCGCTTGAGTTGCAATGTCTTGCGTTTGAGCGCATTGAGCGAGGCGAGGCTAGCGCTCTTCTCGTCGGCAAAGTTCTTTAGCTCTTCTTGATCCATCGCCCAGAGCTCGGCCAACCATTTTGCGCCGTACTTGTCTACCAATAGCTCCGCCGTTTCGGCAGCGGTTGGATTAAGATTTAGCTCTTCGCTTAACAAGAGCACATCTTCCGGCTCGATCTGGTCATAACCGATCACAATTTCGCCGTCGATGCGCGAGCGGTCAAACGCGCCGCCGGCCAGCGCGTAGAGCAACACCTTGCTGCCGAAGAGTTGGCGCAATCCTTTGACGAAATTGGCTCCCTCTGAGCGAGCTGACCATCCATACTCGTCGTGCATGTCGAAGATCAGATTAGAGGCCACGTCGCTGAGAATAACGCCGCACACCAAGAGTCGGGTTAGAAAACTCTTGCCGGTGCCGCTCTTACCAAACACCCCGTTCGAGCGTTCGACTAGCCGGTTCAGATCAATACATACCGGCGCTGACATATCGAGCGGCGTGCCGATCATAAACCGGCTGCCCTCTTCGTGGCCGAAGACTTGGGTGAAATCTGCGTCGCTCGCTTCAAACAACGGCGCAAAATGGTGTGGCACCGTCTTGACCGGCAACAAATCGGCGCTGCCGTCGAGCGGTAACATCAGGCGCAAATCAAGCCGGACTTCGCCGTAGGTGGTCGTGCCGGCCAGTACGTGACTGAAGAATTCGTCATCCGGCGGCGGATCGGCCATTACCTTGGGTGTGGTCGCGCCGAGACGCACATCCGTCACCATTGAGAAGAAGGTGAAACGCTGCCCCTTCACCACCACAAACTTGCCGACCCGCACATCCTCGACCGGTGTGCCAGCGTCAAGCCGGACGGTCAACCCCTCTAGCAGCGATCCCCCTGTGACGACGCCGAGGCGCTGTCGTTGTGGCATAGCAACCTCCTTCACAATCTTGCTCTGGTGAATCTTAGCACAAGTTCACAGGGTCAAATGAATGGAGTGTCAGGTCAAAGATGTGGAAATTGGAAGGTCATTCTCGTTTCATGAAGTGATAATTGTTCTACATACTGAGAGAGACAATTATGCGCATTCTCATCGTAGAAGACGAATCAAGCGTGCGCTCGTTTTTGCAAAACGCGATGAAAGCGTTGCGGCGCAGCGTAAAGATCGATACGGCAACCCATGGAGCTGATGGTCTCAAGCTGGCGCGCCGTCAATGGTATGATCTGATTATCACTGACTACCACATGCCAAAAATGAATGGATTGGATATGACTTACTACCTCCGCCAAGAGGGTTACACCACACCAATTGTGGTTATTTCGGCTGATCCGATGATCGAACAGGATTCCTTGGCGGCAGGTGCCTCACTGTTTCTCCTCAAGCCGGTTTCGCTCGAAAATCTCCGCTATATGCTCGATGTGTTTGGATTATGAGGGCTGAGTTGATTGGGCTGCCTGTGTGCCATCCCATAAGAAGCGTGCTACAATGCGCATCTGCGCGGGGCAACATACCGGTTGCCCCGCTTCTTGCCTTGATCAGCCGGTGTCGCCAGATATGGTACCATCTCAAACGAGATTGGCGATGTGTGATAGTGTTGGAGACACCATGCAATCAATCCCCCGCTACGATGGCTACATCTTTGATCTTGACGGCACCATCTATCTCGGCGACACCCTTTTGCCGGGCGCTGCCGAGCTGTTAGCAACCTTGCGCCGTGAGGGGCGCCGGATCACTTTTCTCTCGAATAACCCGACCAAAACTCGCCGGCAATACGCCGAACGCTTGCAACGCTTTGGCATTGCTGCTGATGAAAGCGAAATTGTCACCAGCTCGGCGGTTATGGTAGAGTGGCTGTTGGCTAACGCGCCGGGTGTGCCGCTGTTTGTGGTTGGTGAAGCGCCGCTGATTAGCGAGCTTGAGGGAGCTGGCTTCCCGATCAGCGAACGTCCGGGTGAGATTAAGTTCGTGGTAGCGTCGTTTGATCGCACCTTCACTTACCGCAAGCTCCAGATTGCCTTTGATGCCATCCGGGCCGGCGCGCGCTTGGTCGCGACCAATCCCGATCGCTTCTGCCCGGTGCCCGGTGGCGGTGAGCCAGATGCAGCCGCGATCATCGCTGCCATCGAAGCTTGTACCGCAACACGCTGTGAGGTGATCGTTGGCAAGCCATCGCCAATTATGGCCCGCACGGTCAGCAATCTGATCGGGTTGCCACCTGCGCGATGCCTGATTGTGGGTGATCGTTTGATGACCGATATTGCGATGGGGGTGACAGCCGGGATGGATACGGCGTTGGTCTTGACCGGCGATAGTCAACGCGCCGATCTTGAACGCTCACCTTACCAGCCGACCTACGTGCTCGAGCGAATCGATGAATTGATTGGTGACTTGGCTTGACGATCGGGCTGCTTCCAGTTACACTATCAATAATAATCGATAGAGAGGAAAATCCATGACTGCCGCTCGTCGCACCCCCTCTGCTTTACCCCAACCTCCATTTACCGGTGATCAGCCGTCATCACCGCCTGCTGACGCATCTGATACCTCGTGGTTGCTGGCGATGCGGGCGTTGTTGCTGCTGCATAACACGGTTTTGCCGCCCGATCCACTAATCGCAGCCTTGTCTGACGCTGACGTGATCGCATTGCGCGGGAGTCTGATGTTGCTCCAGCATGATGAGGCGGTTAATATTGCCTGATCAACGCCAGTGCTGATAGGTGTGTAGGCTCAGTCGCAGTGTAGAATAAGCGATTAAGGGCGGGGTGCAACCCCGCCTTGTTGACTCTTCAACGCCGTCGTCTGCCAGCCATCTTGCGTCGCCCAGCCACTACGATCCGCCCCCCCATACATCCTTTCGTCTGCGCTATGCGTAGCGTAAGATGCGGCGCAATCCGCTCCGGCGGGTCGCGTGGTATACTGAAGGCAGAACACAGCAATGAGGATAGTTGGCAATGCTCCACCGTTTTCCTATGCTTGGTGAACGAATTTGGCACATCATCGCTCGCCGGCGCGTCACGCCGGTGAGGCGCGGGCCGTGGCTGCTCGGTACGACGCTGATGGCGCTTGGCGCCGCCTTACTGATCTATGTCTTGGTGGCGACATTGCAGATCGAGTATTACCGTTGGGCTGCGCGCGGTGATTCGCCCCTCCCTGCGCCGCAGCTTACCACCAACGGTTTCCGTCCGGCTAATGAACGTCCGTTGCCGTTGCTGACCGGTCTAGCGCCGTCAGCGCCAGCTCCTACCGTTGCGCCGTCAGCGCCGGCTGGCGATATTCCACCTCCTGCCGTCGCTGCTCCAAGCACGTTACCTGCGGTAAACAGTGGTTTGTTGATTTCCGAACCGCCTGAGCCGGTGCGCGCCGAGTGGGTGGCCATGGTTGATCGACTGGTCATTCCAGCAATTCGGGTCGATTTTAAGGTAATAGAAGTTGGTTGGGATACGATCGAAGAAAACGGTCAATTGATCTCGGTGTGGCAGGTGGCCGAGTATGCGGTTGGCCAGCACCGCGGTTCGGCCAATCCCGGCGAAGGCGATAATATTGTGTTAGCCGGTCATGTTGGTGGCTACGGTCGAGTGTTCAAAGACCTCTTCTACCTTAAGCCCGGCGATGAGGTGATTGTCTATAGCCGTGGTCAACCGTACCGCTACCTCGTCAGCGAGCGGATCATCGTTGATGAGGAGGGTGCGCCACCTGAACAGCGTCTCGCCAATGCCCGCTATATTGCACCTACCGGCTATGAAGTGGTGACAATGGTGACGTGTTGGCCACCAAGCGGCCCCGATAAGTTCAAGCAGCGGGTGATCGTGCGGGCGTTGCCGGTGCAGCCAACCAATAACGGTACGGTAATGCCGGAGGGCCCTACTCGTTAATCGCATCAGCACGGTGACCCATCGCGCGAGGTGTTGCCCCTACAAGGCGGTTTTAAGGGCACACGGCCATGTCAAACATCCCTCTTATTGCCGCGTATGTACTGCATGGTAGGGCAGTTTTCAAGCCGCCCTGTTCCTCCACTGTCTGCGGCGCACGAGGTAGGGCGTAGGAGTGCTGCACCTAGCAACCGGCGAATTGCTGTCACCTTTACACCACCTAGCCGGCCAGATAGCACTCACTGAAGCCTCCTGTCATGGTAGTCAGGGCTTTGCTTCACAGAGTTCTCTGATAGTTTGTAGTCAATGCTCTTACAACCGCTCGCTAATCAGCGTAAGATTACCACCGCAACGACGATAAAACTGATCCATCCATGCTTGTGGTGGTAATAACGCCGGATCAGGTCGCCGCTTGAAGCGGCTCTGGATCGTTCGGGCAATGTGGTGTAAGCTAAAACGACGGTTACGCTGCAAATCTCTCATCTGTTGCTCTGTCAGCGGTGGCAAGTTGTTCTTCTTGCTCCATGCTTGCAGTTTTTCAACCGTTACCCCATACGTTTCATGGTGAAACATTGCTAATTCGCGCAGTCCAGCTTGTTGCAAGGCGCGCCGATAATCGTCTAACTTTGGGCGCAACTCCTGAATGTGATAGGCTGTTTCACGTGCAATGTTTGGCGCATCTTGCTCTGGAGTGATGTGATCAGCAATGCACGGCTCATGAATGGCAACCAGCTTGCCGCCACGGCGTAGTATGCGTGCTGCTTCTCTTACTACCTTTTCCAAACTGGTTGAGTGATGGAGCGCTGCCGAAGCAAAGACAATATCATAGCTTTGATCGGCGAGCGGGAGATGTTGGCTGTTGGCAATCAGAATATCGTAGGAAACACTGGCCTGCTGCATCAGTGCTAGTGAACGCCCAACTCCAATCTGATCGTCATCGTTGATTTCAACCGCAACGACGTCGCAACCGCGAATGGCAAACTGCTTGGCTGCCCATCCACGCCCCGCCCCGAGATCGAGGACACGGCTGTGCGGTTTTGGCCGAATGATACTCAGAATAAGGTCAAATTGGTATGCAATTTCAGGCCATGGTTCACTCGCAACGTATGGCAGGCGAAAATCGATGTCAACATGAGTTTGATCATAACAACCGGCATCCTTTGCCATTTGTACCCATCCGCTAGCTTCGGTTGCCAGCCGTTTCCAGTCATCATTATCAACATAGATATAGGCTATGCCCTTACGTATGCAATAGCACTGGTTACAATGAGTACAAATGAGTTCACCATGTTCGATCCACTGAGTCGCATACGGTTCGGTCCAGCGGAGTGGTGCTTGGCAAGCGGGGCAACGAAGGTACTGAATGAGTGTAGGGCGCATGCGATATTATCCTGCTTCTTCACGATAAGAAGAATGTTTATTTACACCAACCCAAACAGCCGGAACACGACCAATACACAAACCACCGCCAAACTCATTCCGGCGATCACCTGCATCAAGGTGTGATTGCGGGTGCGCAACCGTGCCCATCCCAACACAATAGCCGCCGCCCAGCAAATGCCGCCGAGCGCTGGCAAGTAGATGCTGGCCAGCGTAGCGCACGATCCAATGCTGGCCGAGTGAATGCTAATCTTCCAAAACAGATTAATGACAAACGAGATCGCATTCATCACCGCTACCGATACCAGCATTGCCAACAACGGCAACGGTGCGTTCATCGCCCACAAGATGGCCGTGCCTACCAGCACATTCACCATGCCAAACAAGTAGAGTTCATTGCGTTGGGTGCGCACCGAAATATCGTCATCGCTATACGCGCCTTGGCGCAGGCGAATATTGAAAAAGATGGTCGGCGGCACCACGTGCAATAACGCACACACAATCGACCACCACAACCCGCTCACCCGGTTGTCGCTGCCAAGCACGCCGACGATAAAAATACTGACAATACCCAGCGGCACGGGGTGCAGAATTTGCGAAATGCGCCGGGCTATCGCATAGCCGCGCCCCGGTAATGCGCCGCGGCTAAGAGCTTCTGCAGTCAGATCGTTTGGTTGCATCATGCTCATCATCCTCAAGTGGCAGCGGCTTTTGCCGCTAGCTCACGGTAGATTGCTACCAGCGCCTGTCCGGTCTGTTCCCAGCGAAAGGTAGCGGCCTGCGGTGGCCCGGCGGCGCGGAGCGGCGTCGGATTAGCGAGCACAGCACGGATACCGGCAGCAATATCTTCGACCTCTAACGGATCGACCATGATCGCGGCTGATCCGGCCACCTCAGGCAAACTTGCTACCTTAGCAGTGATAACCGGGGTGCCGCAGGCCAACGCTTCGAGAACCGGAAAACCAAACCCTTCGTACAATGACGGATAAACGAAGGCTTCAGCTAGATTATACAATGCCGGCAGATCGTCATCGGCAACAAAATCGAGGAAGTGAACGCGCTCACGCGCGTTAGAGCGCTCAACTGCGGCAAAAATCTCGTCGTATAACCAACCACGCCGTCCGGCAATCACGAGGTTCAGGTCGGGGTTGTCAACGGCTACGAGCGTGAACGCCTGCAACAGACGCACGAGATTCTTGCGCGGTTCGAGCGTGCCGACAAAGAGTAAGAAGCGATCGGGCAAGCGCAGCCGCTCGCGAACCGGAGCCGTCTCAGCCGCTTGCATTGGTCGGAACCGTTCATCCACTGCCGGATAGAGCAGGCGGACGCGCCGGCTGAGAATGCCATACAGCCGGCCTAAATCGTTCGCTGTTGCTTTCGAGTCGACCACGATTAAGTCGGCGCGCTGTAACGAACGCGGCACTGCTGCGCTCAAATAGCGGCGCAACGTTGGTTCGGCGCAGGCTGGTTCGACCAGAAAGGTCAAATCGTGGATGGTGAGCAGCGTGCGGGCTTGGGTTGGCGGCAAGACAAAATCTGGCGCATGCACCACATCGATCGGTCCGATCAGCCACTCGACCCGGATCGGCAATCGCAGCCGTTGCCAGAGGATCGTCAACAGGCGCGGGCTGATCGGGATGGGCCGTAAGGTGATGTTTGGGTAAGTCGCAGCTAATTCGTGGGCATAGCGGGCAAAAGGACTCTGCGGATCAAGCCCGCCAGCGGCATAAAAGAGGTGGAAGGCGAGATCTGGCCCTGCCTGCGCCGCCGCGCGCACCAGTTCGCGCGTATACCGGCCAATGCCGGCCCCCTGCCACATCCCCGCTGTAACATCGATCCCGATCCGCATCGCTACTTCCGCCGACTGAACAAGTAGAGGATAAAGCCAAAGACGACGATGCTCCAGAAATTGATCAGCCGGTCGAGCAAGGTCACGGCGCCACCCAGACTAGCGGCGATGCCGAAGAGGGTCAGTACCGCGGTGATGGTGCCTTCCACCACCCCCAAGCCAGCTGGGGTAATTGGTAATGCCGTTAAGAGCGATGAGGCAAGGGCGACAAAGATAATCGCCGCCAGCGTCAGGTTGAGACCGGTGTGATTGAGCGACTGGATGACAAACCAGAGCCGGAATCCCTCCAGCAGCCAGATCGCGCCGGTAAAGGCGAATAGCCGCGGCAAAATGGCCGGTGTAAACGACTTTAGGGCCGATTGCTCGAAATTGCCGTAGACATTGTGCAGCCGGCGCGGAATAAACCAGCGGATCTGTGGCCCCAGCCAACGCATGCCGGCCAGTCCGCTAACAATGACAACCACGAGCAAGCCGCCGAAGAGAAAGACGATTTGCGTACCTTCAGGCATCTGCGCGCCAAAAGTGAGGTAGCCGGAAAGCACCAGTAAGCCGAACAAGCCAATCATATCGAGCAGCCGCTCGGCGAAGATCGTGCCAAAGGTGGCCGAAAATGAGACATTGCCGTTATGCTTGAGCAAATAGCCCCGATACGCATCACCAAGCTTAGCCGGCACAATACAATTGGCAAACCACGACAAATAGATGTACTCAATCAGCGCCGGCAACGACGCCCAACTGCCCCGGCCCGCTTGGATCGGTACCCCAGCGTTGGCCAATAGCATCCGCCACCGCAACGCGCGCAGCGGGAATGTCATGTAAAACACCACCAATCCCAATCCAAGCAGGATCGGGTTGGCTGAGCGCATATATTGCCACGTCGTGGCGATGTCAATATCAAGACTGCGCACAGCAAACGCAACGATTGCAATCGCAATCCCAAACGAGATCAGCGTGCGTGGTTGGCGCAACCGCTGGCCGAGCGAAAAGCTGCTGCGCTCTTCACCACGTGCTCCGCGTTCCGTGGCCGGTATCTCAACCGATGATGGTTGATCGGTCATAGGTATCTGTGCCTTCCCGTGATTCGTTACGGTTGCTGGTTCGCTATCTGGCATAATCCTACTCGATCCTATGACGTAGATGCAAATATCAATAAGTTAACGTTCGATCTCTGCGCAATACCATGCCCAGAAGCGTTCCACGCCTTCTTCAATTGCCACCGTTGGCGCAAAGTCGAGGAGCTGGCCAGCTTTTGTCGTATCAGCGTAGGTGATCGGCGGTTCAGTCGCCGGCAACGGTTTGATCTCGATCTGGGCCGGATAGCCGGTAATGTGTTCGAGCAAGCTGACAAAGCGCCGCAGTTCAACCGGCTGCGAATGGCCGAGGTTGAAAATTTCGTAAGCTCGTGGGCGGTCGAGCGCATTGATAACACCGGCAATGATGTCGTCAATGTAGGTGTAATCGCGAAACAGGTTTTCACCGCCATTGAAGAGGGTAATTGGCTGCCCACGCACCATGCGCTCGACAAACAGGTACGGCGTCATATCGGGCCGGCCACGTGGGCCATAGACAGTAAAGAAGCGGACAACGCTGATCGGGAACCCGTACAGGCTGTGAAAAGTGTAAGCCAGCACTTCAGCCGCCTTCTTGGTCGCCGCGTATGGCGACAGTGGCCGGTCGGTGGGGTCGTCTTCGCGGAAGGGGATGCGATCAGTCTTGCCATAGACCGATGAGGTCGAGGCGATCACCATGTTCTCGACCTCGGCACGGCGCGCTTGTTCCAACATCACCAGCGTGCCGCCTACATTCACCGCTTCATACAACACCGGATTGGCGATCGATGGCCGGGGGCCGGGCATTGCGGCGAGATGGGCGACATAGCGCGGTCGGTAGCGAGCAAAGATCGCCGCTACGGTTTCGCTATCCCGAATATCGCCCTCGATGAAGGTGAACCCCGGTTGTTGCAGCGCCTGCGCCAGATTGCGTCGCTTGCGCGCTGGGCTGTAGTAATCAACCAAATTGTCAAGACCGATCACCTGTTCGCCGCGCGCCAGCAGGTGATCGACCAGATGGCTGCCAATAAATCCGGCTGCGCCAGTGACAAGATACGTCATACATCCTCGTTATCAAGTGGCTGGGAAGCAGGCTCGGCGGTGATGGTTGCCAGCAGCGCAATCACGGCGCCAAGCTGTACTCCCATATTCAAGACGTGCAGATTTTCAAAGAGATTGTGACCGCTCAGCGCCCCAATAACGCCTATCCCGCCAAGCGCGATGCCGCGCGTTGGCCAATCATGCGCCCGCCGGATCGCGCCAATGGCAATATACCAGACACTGCCGAGCCAAAGAAGATAGGCGAGCGCGCCGATCAATCCGCTTTCAGCCGCAACGTGGAGATAATAGTTGTGAGCATGGCCACGTGAATCATACCACGGTTTGATCCATGTTGGTGTTTGCCCGCTGTACACCAGCCGTTCATAGGCGATACTGAAATTGCCCGGTCCCACCCCGAACAACGGGCGCTCTTGAATCATGTGCCACGCCGCTTGTAGATGGGCCATGCGCTCAACCACGGCAAAATTGGCCGGGGTGATTTCGACGCCGCGAGTGTCGAAGGGGCGCAGGTTTGCAAGGATGGAAGTGACGCGACTGCTGAGTGCTGCCGGTATGAAGCCACTATTGAGCAGCAAGAGACCCCCAAGGCCAGCGATGAGCGCAGCCGCGCCAATCCGCCCTCCTATCCGGCGTCCGTACCGTCCGGCAAACGCAATACCTAACGTCAACGCCCCGACTAACGCCCCGATCCAGCCGCCGCGCGAGAAGCTAGCCAGCAACCCGCCGAGCAAACAAGCCCCGGCAAGGGCAATCGCACCGAGGATCAGCCACCAGTGATATTTGTGCCAGCGTCGCGTTTCGATCAGGGCTAAGCCCATTCCGGCAGCCAATGGCCATGCTTGATTAAGGTAGCCGGCGAACGAGTTGGGCTGGCCGATGGTGCCATACGCGCGCATTCGTCCGCCACCAATCGCGAAGCTTTCCGGGCCGATGCCAGTCAGGTATTGGCCGATGCCGATCAGGCCGGTGATCGCTGGCGCAGCTAGCAAGCAGGATGCGAGGACGGCCCGGCGCCATTGCGCGTGGGCCGGGTCTTGCAAGGCCCACCCTGCGGCGAGGTAGATGAGCAGCACAGTACCCCAACGCAATGTCTCTTTCAAGCCTTCACTGCGGCTCAGCGGGGTTAATGCAGCGGCGAGCGCCAGTGTCCAAATGAAGATCGCTAAGGTAATGCCCGGTATCCCCAGCATTGGCCAACGCTGGCGTGTGTGCCACAACAGGCTCAACGCAACCAGTCCAAAGCAAAACTGGGTAACGCTGACGCCGCCGGGCAGCATCACTAGTTGTTGAAAGGGAACGGAGAGAACGGCTAACGCTACTGGCCAGATCGGATCACTGACAGCAAGCCCCAACCCAACCAGCCCTAGCAGCCAACTCACTGCAAGGAAGGGCGGCAGAACAGCTAAGCCAGCGCCGATCGCAATCGCACCCGCCAGCCACAGCCAACGCGACCAATCTCGTTGTGCCATCATTGGGAACTGCATCACCACGCGCCGCGGCCAGACAAAATCGCTGGAATAACCATCATGAGGATGCGCAGGTCAAGGCTCAATGACCAGTTTTCGGCGTAGTAAATATCAAGCCGAACCTGCTCGTCAAATGAAATTTCGCTCCGTCCCAGTGCCTGCGGTAAGCATGCCAACCCCGGTTGCACTTCCAGCCGGCGATGGTGCCATGGTTCGTAGCGTGCGACCTCTTCGGGCAACGCCGGTCGGGGGCCGATCAAACTCATCTCGCCGCGCAGCACATTCCACAATTGTGGCAACTCGTCGAGGCTGGTGCGCCGTAACCAACGCCCCACCCGCGTTACGCGGGGGTCATCGCGGATCTTGAAAAGTGGCCCATCAGCTTCATTGTGCATCAACAACTCTTGACGGCGCTGCTCGGCGTCGGGAACCATTGTGCGGAATTTGTAGCAGGTGAATAGGTGACCATGCTTGCCGACTCGTTGTTGACGAAAGATCACCGGCCGGCCCGAGTCGATCCAGATCAAGAGCGCAATAATTGCGGCCAGCGGCAGCGTGAGCGGCAGACTCAGCAATACTGCTGCCAAATCAAAGGTGCGCTTGAGCGCCAGATTCAGGCCATGCAATTGAATCTCTTTTGGTTGCAGCAGCGGCACGCCGCTCAGATGCATAATATCAACCCGGTCAAAGCTCAATTGATAAATATCCGGTGCGATTTGATATTCAACGCCCAATTGGTGGCAACGCGCGGCTAATTCGGGTAAGCGATCGTAGTTCCAAAACGGCAAGGCAATGATGACCTGCTGGATCTGTTGTTGTTCGATAACTTGCTCGAGATCGTCAAGATCGCCAAGATGTTGAAACACGCGCGCGCGATTACCAGCGATGATTGGTTGCTCGCTCAGATAACCGGCGAGGGTATAACCGACACCCGGTGATGCAGTCAGCGCGTGCATTACCAATTGGCCCAACCCGGTACCGCCTACCACCAACACTCGTTCGCGGCCCAAACCACGCGACCAAAACCAGTGCCGGATACCGATCAGCAAGAGCCGCCAACTCAGGAGTAACCCAATCATGGTGATGGCGGCAAACGCGAAGATGAGCCGTGAATAAAAGAATGGCCGGTAGAGAAAGACGACCACCATAACCAGCGCGATCATCGTGATCACGCTGCCAGCAATGGCTTCAGCTTCATCGAGCAACGTCATCCGCCGGCTTGAGCGGTAGAAGCCGCGCATGATGAAGTGCAGCCCCAGCAGCAGTTGCAGCATGAAGACGATAGGTAAGAACGCGCTGAACGGCACCTGATTTTCAATCGCCACTTCAGCGATGATCTGGTCAAATGGCGGTGGCCAGAGTACTTGATAGCGCAAGATGTAGGCTATCGCAAAACCGACGAAGATCAGCGCTTGATCCACCAAAAATAAACCAACCATCGTCCAGCGTCGTCGGTGATGCAACCGCTGGCGGGTGGTTGGAGGTTGCTTCTCTTGTGCCGGTGGGTGTTCTATCATGTGCAAGCCTGTGTGCCTGCCCAACCGCGCCGAACGTGGAGTGGTCGTCACTTGCTGCATCAGCTTAAGAAGCATCGTGCTGATACGAGGGTGTGTCTCCGGCTTGCTCAAACTGGATGGCACCTGCCTGCCGATGTTCAAAGTAGAGCATAATCCCCGGTGAAGCCGCAATCAGAACCATCAGTGCTATCAAGCTGATCCAGAGCATACTTGGCTCTTCTCCATTGCTAATCACGAAATGGTAGCGACGATACTACTGTATCAGGCAAGGTGATAGTTGCCCGATGCTGTTATGACGCAGCGCCCTATCTTACCATGACCCGGCTAGTCTGCAAGCTGATAAAAAGCTGACAGATGGGACAGAATTTTTGTCCCATCTGCCGGTGCTGCGTGCCAGTTACGCTGCATGCACTTTGGCTGGCTCTTCGGTGCCTTCGGCAGCGGCTTCAAGTTGGGCCACGGCATCGCGTGGCCGTACGGTGAGGAAGAGATTACGATAACGATCCCAGCGGGCCAGAATCTCACTACCGCGCGGACTCTTGGTCAGCTCGACGTGACGGCGAATGAGGTCGCGCAACCGCATCTCATCGCGATCACTGAGTGGGCGCAGTTCAATCAACTGCGGGTTATAACGCCGGCCAAACGTGCCGTGTTCGTCGAGCACATAAGCCACGCCGCCGGTCATACCGGCACCGAAGTTACGCCCGGTCGGGCCGAGCACAACCACCGTGCCACCGGTCATATATTCGCAGCCGTGATCCCCGATGCCTTCCACCACTGCCGTTGCGCCGGAATTGCGTACCGCAAAGCGTTCGCCGACTCGTCCTGCTGCGTACAGTTCGCCGCCGGTGGCGCCGTACAGCAACGTATTGCCGGCGATCACATTCTCGTGCCAGACGTATTGCGCGTCTGGCGGCGGAGCGATGGTGATCAACCCACCGGCCATTCCCTTGCCGACATAGTCGTTTGCGTCGCCAATCAGCCGCAGTGTTACCCCCGGCGCATTGAAGACGCCGAAGCTTTGGCCGGCGTGGCCGTGGAACGTGATCGTAATCGTATTGGGCGGCAAACCTTTGTCGCCGTACAGATGCCCGATTGCGCCGGCCAAGCGCGCACCGACTGAACGGTCGCAGTTATTGATCTGGTACTGTAAGCGTACCGGGCCGCTGGCTTCGAGCGCGCTGGCGGCATCGCGCATAATCCGGTCGTTGAGGCTCTCTTCCGGCGGCAGTGCGTTTGGTTTGCCGCCGTGGCGGATCGGGCCGCGCCCGATCAGGCTGGCCGCACCCAACACCGGCGTCATATCGAGCAGATCGGCGGTTTCAACCTCGGTGTGGCGCTGGCGCAGCAAGTCGGTGCGCCCAACCGCTTCTTCAATCGAGCGTAGGCCAAGGCTGGCGAGAATCTCGCGCACCTCTTGGGCCAAGTAGCGGAAGAACGCCATCACCATCTCTGGCTTGCCGGGGAACTTGGCCCGCAGATCGCCGCGTTGGGTGGCGATCCCAACCGGACAGGTGTTGTTGTGACAGGCCCGCGCCATAATACATCCTTCGGCCACCAGCGCAGCGGTGCCGAATGAGAACTCGTCGGCGCCGAGCAAGGCCGCTATCACCACATCGCGCCCCGTCTTGAGGCCGCCGTCGACGCGCAGCCGTACCCGCTCGCGCAACCCGTTGAGGATCAGTGTCTGCTGCGTTTCTGCCAACCCAAGCTCCCACGGGATGCCAGCGTTCTTGATGCTGCTGAGCGGCGAGGCGCCGGTGCCGCCAGCGTGACCACTGATTAAGATCGTGTCGGCATACCCTTTAGCTACACCAGCCGCTACCGTTCCCACGCCAGCCGTTGCCACCAACTTGACCGAAACACGCGCATTCGGATTCACCTGCTTGAGGTCATAGATCAACTGGGCCAAATCCTCGATGCTGTAGATATCGTGGTGCGGCGGCGGGCTGATCAGGGCGACGCCGGGCACGGTATGGCGGATACGCGCGATCTCTTCGTTGACCTTATGGCCGGGCAACTGGCCACCCTCGCCGGGCTTGGCCCCTTGCGCCATCTTGATCTGCAACTCGCTGGCGCTGGCGAGATAAGCCGGCGTGACCCCAAACCGGCCCGACGCTACCTGCTTGATCCGCGAGTTGCGCTCGTCGTGGTAGCGCTCCGGCGCTTCGCCACCCTCGCCGCTGTTGGCCATACCTCCCAGCCGGTTCATCGCGATCGACAGCGTCTCATGCGCCTCTGAGCTGGTCGAGCCATGGCTCATCGCCGCAGTTGAAAACCGCTTCACAATCGCCTCGATCGGCTCCACCTCATCAATCGGCACTGGCGGGCCAGCCGGCACAAACTCCAGCAGGTCGCGCGGCTCGACCGGTGGCCGATTGTTGACGAGCTCGGCATAGGCGCGATAGGAAGCATAGCCCTCGCTACTCAGCTCTGGCCCAGTACTGTCGCCATTCAGTGCATGCGGGTTGCGCACCGCTTTGTGGAGTGCATGCACAACTGCCGGACTGAAGGCGTGGTATTCGCCATCCTTCTTAAACTTGTACAAGCCGGGGTGCGGCAACGTCACCCTCCCGGTCTGGAAGGCGCGGGCATGGCGGGCAGCCAGATCGCGGGCAATGCGATTGAACGAAATGCCGCCGACTCGTGATGGCGTGCCGGTGAAACAGCGCTCGATCACCTCGTGGGCCAACCCAACCGCCTCGAAGATCTGCGCGCCGCAGTAGCTGTCGAGGGTCGAGATGCCCATCTTTGACATAATCTTTAACAAGCCCTTTTCGAGCGCGTGGATAAAATGCTCTTCAGCTTCCAGCGCGAGCGTATGGGTGCGCGCCTCGCTCTGCTTGTGGTCGAGGCTATGCTCGGCGCGCTGGCGCACCGCCTCGCGCTCGACCGCGATCCGGCGCACGCTGGCCAGCGCCAGATAGGGATTAATCGCCTCGGCCCCATAGCCGATCAAGGCGGCAATATGGTGGACTTCACGCGCCTCGCCGGTCTCGACCAGCAAGCTCACCCGTGAGCGCAAGCCGGTGCGGATCAAATGGTGGTGGACAGCGCCGGTGGCGAGTAAGATGGGTAATGCAGCGTGATCGGCATCAACCCCGCGATCGCTCAAGATTACGATAGCCGCCCCATCGCGCACCGCCTGCGCCGCCTCGTCACCGATCCGGTCGAGCGCCTTGAGCAGACTCTCGGCCATAATCTGGCGGGCCGGGAAGAGCAGGCTAATCGTCTCCGAACGTAACAGCGGATCGGTTTGGGCACGGATCGCCTGCAACTGGGCATCGGTCAGGATTGGCGATGTCAGTTGCAGCAGATGGGCATGCTCTGGTGTCTCGAGCAAGATCGAGCGGCGGCGGCCAATGCCGACGCTGAGCGACATCACCAGCTCTTCGCGCAGCGGGTCAATGGGCGGATTGGTCACTTCGGCGAAGCGCTGCTTGAAGAAGTGGAACAATGGGCGGCCCAATTCCCACTGTGAGAGGGGCGGGATCGGTGTATCGTCACCCATCGAGCCGACCGGTTCGTGGCCGGTCATTCCCATCGGCTTGAGGATCACGTTCAGCTCTTCGGAGGTATAGCCAAACGCCATCTGCAACGGTTGCAGGTCTTCTGGTTCGTCAGTGGCGATTGCGGGCAATTCGGCTGGGAGATAGCACAAATGCTCGTTCAGCCATTCGGTGTAGGGCTGGCGCGCAGCTAACAGCGCTTTAACCTCGCTATCGGTGTAAATCTGTCCGGCAGCGGTATCGACAGCCAACATCTGGCCGGGGCCGAGTTTGCCTTTACAGACAATCCGCGTTTCAGCGATCGGCACCGCGCCGACTTCCGATCCTGATACGACCAAGCCGTCATCGGTCACGATATAGCGCGCCGGGCGCAAGCCGTTGCGATCGAGCGACGTACCCACGATCACGCCATCCGAGAAAGCTAGCGCCGCCGGGCCGTCCCACGGCTCGATCAGACAGGCATGGTACTGGTAGAAGGCGCGCAGAGTGGGATCAATATCCTGCACCTTTTCCCACGCTTCCGGTACCAGCATCGCCGTAGCATGGCGAATATCGCGTCCGGCCATAACCAGCAACTCAAGCGTATTATCCAGCATTGCCGAGTCAGAACCGCTCTCATCAATCACTGGCAGCAGTTCGCTCATTGGCGGCGCACCACTAGGCAAGAAATCGTCGGGTAACGTGATCGCTTGCTCGCGGGCGCGCATCCAGTTCACATTGCCTTGCAAGGTGTTGATCTCGCCGTTATGCGAGAGCATGCGGAAGGGCTGGGCCCGATCCCACGTTGGGAAGGTGTTGGTGCTGTAACGCTGATGATAGACGGCCAGCGCCGTGGTGAAATCAGGATCGCGCAGATCAAGGTAGAAATCGGCTAAATGGGAACCGAGCAGCAACCCCTTGTAAACAACCGTGCGCGACGAGAAGGAGGGGACGTAGGCCGGCAGACCGGCGCGGCGGAAATACTTCTCCATCGCCTTTCGGGCAAGAAAGATCGTGCGCTCGAAGGCACGATCATCAAGCCCTTGCGGGCGGCCAACAATCACCTGCCGGATCGTCGGCATCGCCTTGCGCGCGCGCTCGCCGAGCACATTGGGATCGACCGGCACCTCGCGCCAGCGCAGCAACGGCAACTGGTGTTCGGCCAGTGCTTGCTCGATCAGCGCGCATGCGGCGGCGCACTGGGCGGGATCTGCGGGTAAGAAGAGCATGCCAAGCGCGAGATCAGTCTCAGCGACGTTAATACCAGCGGCGGTCAGCTCACGGCGTAAGAGCCGGCGCGGTAATTGAGTCAGCACGCCAGCGCCATCACCGGTGCGCGCATCATCAGCCACTGCGCCGCGATGTTCAAGGCGGCTCAATGCAATGAGGGCCAGCTCAAGAATATCGTGGCTCTCCCGACCATTCACACGGGCCACGAAACCGATACCGCAAGCATCGTGCTCAAAGCGCGGATCGTAAAGTCGGGCTGGGTCTCGCGCAGGAAGGTACATCGCTCGTTCCTTGCTCTTCACTAAAAGTAGACGAATGCCAAGTACAGAAAAAGACAAAAGCGCGCTCGCTGCTCCTCGACGATGAGAGAGAAGGGCGAGCGCGCTCTCGCTTTTGCAATTTACCGTAGAGATAGTGATACCGCCGCACAATGACGGCGATCACATCTCGGCGACAAAGCCAATCCAGTTCGATTTACGAATGATAAAGATGGAAGATACAGGAAAGTGCCACACTCGATCGTTGAGTGTGACCACTGTACCGCCCGGTACGGCTAAACAGCACTGTTATCGTGGATTATTACCAAATAATATACCGCACTTTGGGCAAGCGTGTCAAGCGGTTTTGTGCGAAAGTACCAAATCAGCCGGCTCGCCGGATCATTGCTGCTCGGCTAGATTTCCAGTGAGCCGCTGCAACTCTTCGATCAACTGGCGGGCTTTGGGGGAAAGATTGGTCGGCAAAACGGCGCTCACGGTGATGTATAAGTCGCCGTACCGCGGGCTGCCCATCAGCGGCATGCCCTGTTCGGCGATGCGAAATACCCGCCCATTTTGCGTTTGCGCAGGAATGGCCAGCTTCAGCGTTTTACCAGAGAGCAATGGAAGCTGAATTTGCCCGCCCAGCAATAACGTGTACATGCTCACCGGCACGGTTGTGTACAGATCGTTGCCTTTGCGCTCAAAGCGAGGATGCGGCTTGACCGTTACCACGAGATACAGGTCGCCGCGGCGACCGCCGTTCAGGCCGGGTGCGCCTTCGCCGGGAACACGCACCCGCTTGCCGGTATCAATGCCGGGGGGTATCTTAACGGTAATGGTGCGCGGAGTGCCGTTGGGGTTGGAAAACTGCAACGAGCGTTGCGTGCCGTGGTAGGCCTCTTCAAGCGTCAACTCGACGTTCTGCTCGACATCTTGGCCGTTAAGGCTGACATTGAACCCGCCGCCGGGAGAACGCCGGGAGCCAAAGAGGGTTTCAAATAGATCGGCGACATCGGTAGCGTTGCCGTAATCAAACCCGCCATACCCAGCTTGCTCATAGCGGCGAAAATCGCTGCCGAACCGATCATATTTGGCGCGCTGATCTTTGTCAGACAGTACCTGATAGGCTTCGTTAATCTCTTTAAACCGGGCTTCGGCCTGCGGATCGCCCCGATTAACATCGGGATGGTACTTGCGCGCTAGCCGCCGGTAAGCTTGCTTAATCTCTTCATCGCTGGCCGAACGGCTTACGCCAAGCACCTGATAATAGTCCTTCATACACCTGCCTCGCGCCGCAGAGTTTGCCGCCACATGGGTCTGTTTTCGATTGTAGAGAGCATTGTCGCCAGCGTCAAGACAGGCTGTGTTAGATCTGTGTTAGCATAGCAATGGCGCGGGGTATACCCGCGCCAGAGCAGCCGTGTTGCCGCAACGGAACATCAGACAAACTCGAACCGTTCCAATTCGTTGCGCCGGAACGAGGCTAACGCAGCAAGATCGCGAATGGTGCGCTGGATCAGGTCGCGTTCGAGCGGATCATTGTAGCTGCGCACCAACCGCCGGATCGCTTCGTGCCATTCTGGCGGCGGTGTGTAACGGTAGATCGGCTGGCCGCCCATCGTGTTGGTTACGGATAAGAATCCGGATGCGGCTAGTTCGTCGAGCGCCTGTTGCACGCTCCAAATATCGCGGAAGAGCCGTTCGGCGATTGCGGCTGCCGATAGCTCGCTGCGAGGGTTTTCATGAAACATGAGGAGTAAATGCAGCTTAGTTGGTGTATCGAGCACGTGCTCTAACAATCGTTGGACGTGCGGATCGATCATAGTGCTGCTCCTTCCTGCGTGATCAACAGTGATCAGCGTTGCTGAGGGAATAAATAACGACTCCTGCGTCGTGGGAGGAGCACAAATAGCGAGGCAGAGATGAATAATGTTTCAGATCTCACAGAGATTATACACCATCATGGGTTGAAATGCTACTCTTTTACCGGCTTTTTTTACAACAAACGTGGGCGAATAATAACCATTAGTAGTTGTTTATGCAACCGTTCGTCTTTGAGTATAATGAAAGCGACTGAGTTCTAGTGACAGGAGGTCTCGGAATGGCTACGATCCCGGTTGCAGTGCTGGGCGCCACCGGCGCGGTGGGCCAGCGCTTTATTCAATTGCTCGAAGGGCATCCGCTCTTTGAGGTGGTGGCGCTGACCGGTAGCGAACGCAGCGCCGGCAAGAAATATCGCGAGGTATGCCGGTGGGTGCTCGATACGCCGATGCCGGCAGCGGTGGCCGATCTGACCGTGCTTGATGCCGATGCTGATCTGCCGACGCCACTGGTCTTCTCGGCTCTGCCCAGCAATGTCGCCGGGCCAATTGAACAACGGTTGGCCGCCGCCGGCCATATTGTCTGTTCCAACGCCTCCAACCACCGCATGGAACCTGATGTGCCGCTGGTGATCCCCGAAGTGAACCCCGACCATCTGCACCTCATCCCGGTGCAACGGCGCCGGCGCGGCTGGTCAGGCGCGATTGTGACCAACCCAAACTGCACGTCAACCCCGGCGACGATGGTGTTGCGTCCGTTGCTCGATGCCTTTGGCGTGCGCCGCATGCTGCTGGTCAGTATGCAGGCCCTCTCAGGCGCGGGCTATCCGGGTGTGCCTAGCTACGATATTGTCGATAATGTCATCCCGTTTATCGGCGGCGAAGAGCCAAAGCTCGAAATTGAACCGCAAAAGATGCTTGGCCAGTTGCGCGATGATACGATTGTGCCGGCGAGTTTTGCCACTTCCGCGCACTGTAATCGGGTGCCGGTGCTCGAAGGTCATCTGGTTTGCCTATCAATCGAACTCGAACAAAAGGCGACTCCCGATGAAGTGGCAGCCGTCTTACGCCAGTTCCGCGGCTTGCCGCAAGAACTGCGCTTGCCTACTGCTCCTGAACAGCCGATCATTGTGCGTGATGAACCCGATCGTCCGCAACCACGCCGTGATCGCGACGCTGGCCGGGGTATGGCCACGGTCGTGGGCCGGATCCGTCCGTGCTCGCTGTTTGATATCAAGTTGATTGCCCTGAGCCACAATACGATCCGGGGTGCGGCGGGCGCGTCGATTCTGAATGCCGAACTGATGCATGCGCAGGGGTGGTTATGAATGTGCGGGCAACGATTGCCGACCTCACCGGCGATTATGTAATCTATCGCGATTTGCAGCCGTGCGACCCTGCTTTGCCCGGCTTGGCCACGTTACGCACGGTGTTGGGCTTGCCGACCAATGTGACGCCACGTAAGCGGGATGTGGCCTATGCGCGCGTGATTCTTGCTCTTGCCCGCGCGGCGCAGGCGTTGCGCAACGGCCCGCCGCTCACGACTGTGGCTGTGATTGGCGATACCGAGAATGATCGGCTCTTGACCGTTCATTTGCAAAGCTTAGGCGCGATCACTGCATATGGCTTTATCGGCGTTGACCGGCCAGTAGCGCCGGCAACCCTTGAGTGGGCCGATGCGGTAGCGACGGCGACCCGCTGGGCTTTGGTGCAGCAGTGGGCGGCGGAGCTAGCGGCACGGGGGGTGGATTGGGCGCAAACCGCCGTGCTGATCGATATTGACAAGACCCTCCTTGGCCCGCGCGGGCGGTCAGATGGCGCGATTGATGATGCGCGGGCCGAGGCGGCCTTGATGGTTGCCACTGAGTTATTGGGCGACCAGTTTGATCGCAGCTTGTTTCGCCGGAATTATGCCGAGTTGTGCCGGCGGGAATGGCACAGTCTGACCCTCGACAATCAAGACTATACGGTGGCGCTGGCCCTCTTCGCTACGGTCGAGGTGTTTGATTTGCCGGCGATTGAAGTGCAATTGGCCGCCGGCTTGTCGCCGACGCTACTCGAATTGTTGATTGCAGCGCAACAGGTACCGGTTGAGTTGCAGGCGCTGCGCAAGCAATTGATCGAACGAATCGAAGCCGGTGATCCGACGCCGTTTACCCAATTCCGCCGCGCCGAATTGGTGACAACTGCAGCGCGCATGGCCGATGGCCGGCTGGCCCTCAGCAGCGAGCTGTTCCGGCTGGGGCAAGAACTGCAAGCCCGGGGAGCGTTGCTGTTGGCCGCTTCCGACAAACCGGCTGAGTCGGCGTTGCCGTCGCCGGAACAGGCCGCAACCGGTTTGCTGCCGTTGCATCGCACGCCAGCGGTGTTAGATTAGCGTGGCTGGCTGAAACACAGCGTGCGGCAGGTGCCTGCCGCGCGCTACTCTAACGTTGCTTGCGTGTTACCTTCGTCGTAACGAAGCGGATGAATTGGCTCAATCCCCATTGATCACGCGCTCGTGGACGATGTGGGCCGAGGGTAGCAGTCGCTTAATTCGCTCGATCAATTCGTCGATAAAAAAGGGCTTGGTCATGTAGCTATCGACCGCCGCTTCAGCGGCTGCATTCCGCACTTCAGCCGAGTCGTAGGCGGTGACGATCAGCGTTGGCGGGTAATACCCTTGGGCGTGCAACTCTTTAATCAAGCGCACTCCGCTCATGCCGCGCAAATTGTAGTCAGTGATCAGCACATCGAATGGCTGCTCCTTCCAGCGTTCGAGGCCCTCTTCCGCGCTTAATACCGACACGAATTCGTATGGAATGCCAAGCCCCCGCATGGCAAATTCGATGATGCGCCCAATATTATTATCATCCTCTACAAGGAGAATGCGCACTGGATGGCCATTAACTTGCGCGTGTGTCATTGGTCACCCCCCCTGTCGCTTATCCTGCGCCATTGCAAGGAATGAGAGGTAGAGGCGGCGCTGGTAGAATTAGTACTTTAGTCCCATATTAGTGTAGCACATGTTTGTGATTGTCGCTATAACAGTTTTGTCAATTTGCTGCTGGAGCTTGTTATGCTGGAGTTAGGTCGTTGATAGGCTTTGACAGGCCATGAAAGCGAATTTATAATCAACTATAGGGGCTGCCGAATGGTATGACCCGTCTGTCAGGAATATATTACCCTATGCTTTCTGATCAATCTTTGTTGCCACAGTTTCGTCGCAGTGTTATTCTTCTGCTCGCCGTTTACCTCTTTATCTATCCGTTCGCTATCGTATTAGTCGCGCTGGATCGGGTGCCGGTATGGGGCACGTGGATGGGTGGTGCCTTGTTGATTTTGCAAGGCGCGTTGATGGGCGTGTGGCTGACCGTGCGCTATCGCTGGTGGGGGGTGCTGGCAGCCGGCTTGATTCTAGTCATCTCGTGGGCGGTTGAGCACATTGGCGCAACCACCGGCTTTCCTTTCGGGAGTTATTCGTACACTGATGTGTTGCAACCGCAAATCTTCGGCGTGGTGCCGCTGGCTATCCCCTTTGCATGGCTGTTAATTGTCGTGGCCGCTGTTGGCGTCGCCGAGCGGATCCTCAACCGTGATGGCCGTTCGGTAGACGATCGCCTGCTTAATCCGACCCGCGTCTTAACGGCGGCGTCGTTTGCGTTGCTGCTTGACGTAACTATCGAGCCGTTCGCCGTCTACATTAATCGCTATTGGGTCTGGACGAGTGACGAGACCGGTTTTTACTACGGTATCCCTGCGTCCAACTTTATCGCGTGGTGGGTGACGAGCTTGATCTTATCGTGGGTGTTGCTGGCGTTGCGCCAGCAAGCGGCGCGCCACAGCCATGCGCCGCAGCATTTTATGCCGTGGCTACCGCCGGTGTTGTATTTAACCAACCTCACAATGTTCGTGGTCGTTAATCTTGCCCGCGGCCAAGTGTTGCCGGCTCTGATCGGCGGCTTGATTATGCTCGTGCTCGCAGGCGATTGGCTGCTGCCGCGGCTGGCCCGCCGTCTGCGTCGTGTCGCCGAAACCAACCCGTAACTGTATCCCACGTGCGGTCAATCCCCCACCGTCCGCTGAGCAGTGGCTGGAATCGGCCTAGCCGCTGCTCGATAACGTCGGCGCGGAGCGTGTCAACTGCCGCTGTCAGCCGCGCAGCAACATCGGTGCGGATCGCTTCGATATCTTCACGGCTGGCCGGCGGGTGGGGCGGGCCGATTTGTACAAAGGCATGCGGCCATTGCTGACCAAGAAATTCGTAGCGCAGTGCGATCGGGCAGAGGGTGACATCGCCAGCTAGCGCGGCGATGCGGGCAATGCCGGGGTAGATGGTCAGCGGGCGGTAGTCGTTGGCTTCGATCCGGCCTTGCGGGAAGATGTAGAGCGCCCGATCGCGCCGTTCGCGCAATAGGTTCGCGGCATAGATCTGCGCGCGCTGAGATTCGGCGGGATCGCGCCGTTCAATCGAGAAAGCGCCGCACCACGTAAAGAAGCGGTACGCGCGCAGTTGCCGCTCTTCCATCATGAGATAACTGTCAAATGCCCGCTGCATAATCGCGCGGTGAATGAGCATCATCATATACCCATCCCACCACGCCGAATGGTTCAGATAGAAGATGTACGGCCCTCGCTGCGGATCGGGGCGCGGACCGTATTGGGCGAACCAGATGTGATCGAAGCTGCGCCTGAGTGCCGGACGAGCTAACAAATAGTAGATGACTTCATCGGCGATCCAGATTTTGTTGGCTGGGATGCGAGGCGTGACCATAGTGGCTTCGTAGTAAAGATAGACGGCGTCGGGCAGATCAGCGCTCTGCCCGTACTATGGTAGCGCATGCGGCGCTAAGGCTGCGCGCGCGGCCTTATACGCCGCTTGAATGCCGGTGTGTGGTAACGGCGTGTCGTTGGTCAGCGCAAATGCACCGGCAAGCGTAAAACCGCATGTCGCAACCGCAGCCCGCAATTCGTTAAGCACAGCGGCGGCATGCGGCCCGATTGCAACCAATGCTGCGTAGCGTCCGGCCAGATCGGCGGCATAAGCGGCGCGTAGCAGGTCGTTGAGGCGGGCCGGCAGTTGCGGCACGGTGGCCGGCGTGACAATCACGATTAACTCCGCATCGCGCATATCGGCCACGATATCGGCCAGCAGCGCGTCGGGTTGGCCGGAAGGCAACGGGCCGAGAAATGCAGCCCGCTTCACCGGTGGTAATTGGCCGAGCAGCGCGCTCAATACCTCTGGCGCCGGATCATCTTCATCGGCGCTGCCGCAAATACCTAACGTAAACAGATATCCGTCATGCATCACAGGTTGCTTTATCAGACGCCCAGACCCTCAGCCGCAACGGTTCTCGTTATGGTTGAGGGCCGGCGCATTAATCCGCCGCTAGCGCTGTTTCAGGTACAGCAGCGTCAGTTTCGAGGTAGGGTGCAAAAAACCGCTCAATCGCGTCACGGGCAGCGGCAAGACTGGTTGCCGTATGCACCGCCACGCGCAGGTGGTTGCTGCCGGGTAAGCCAACATGGAACTGGCCGATCAACTGCTTGATCTTGTTCAGAGCCAACCGTTCCGGCAATTCTTCGGCGCAGATGGCCATGTACTCGATCAGCAAGTTTCGCTTGTCAGCCTGCGCCGGCGTAAATGGCGTAACCCCGCGGCGCAGATCGGCGATCTGGCGAAAGATCCACGGATTAGCGATCGCGCCGCGCCCGATCATCACCCCATCAGCACCGCTGTCGCGTAACCGAATCAGCGCATTAACCGCTGTTGTCACATCACCACTACCGATCACTGGAATTGAAACAGCACGCTTGACCTCAGCAACCCGCGACCAGTCAGCGTACCCTTTATACCCTTGCTCACGGGTACGCGGATGCAGTGTCAACGCCGCAACTCCAGCAGCTTCGGCTCGCTGCGCTGCTTCGATGTAGTTTAGACTCTGTTCGTCCCAACCAGCGCGAAACTTGAGCGTCACCGGAATCTGGACTGCTTCCCGTACAGCCCGCAAGACACGTTCCATTTTTGGCAGATCACGCAGCAGCGCCGACCCATGGCCGCCGCCGGTCACTTTGGGTGACGGGCAGCCACAGTTGATGTCAATAATGTCGGCGCCTACACGCTCGACGATGCGCGCCGCGTTGGCGACCAGATCAGGATCGTTGCCCGAAATCTGCATCGTCAGCGGGCGCTCTTCCGGTAAATAGTCGAGCAGCCGGTGGCGGCGCAAGGCTTTGGGGCTGACGCTGGCCGCGTTAGTCATTTCGGTGCTGACCAAACCACAGCCGCCGAGGCGCAGAATCATCCGGCGGAAGATGCTGTCGGTTACGCCGGCCATCGGGGCGAGGATGATATTCGGTTCGATACGGATATGCGCGACGTTGTAGGCGGTCGGTAGCCGCGCAATCTCGGCAAGAGTGATGTGTTCGCTCATACCTTTTATTATAGCAGAGAGTGCAGTCACGTTGGCAAAGAGGGTGCATTCCGCGATGGTGTGCGGCTGTTTGACGACTGTTGGGCGAGTTTTCACACTCGCCCTAAAATCTCGCTGCTTTTTCACATTTGTGAAAGTTCTTCCCTGTCTGCTCAAGCTATAGCGCCTCGTATCTTCCGCCGCACACCGACGCTACTGACACGATGCTCTTGGGCGAGGAGGAGGTTATGGTATGGTGTCTCGCTTCGTGCGCGCTCTGCTGCATCGGTTGGGCGATCGCTGCGCTAACGTTCAAACTTTGCTCGATCTGGTTGCCGCCCCATCTGTTGCGCGGCTGCCTAGCGACGACCTTCCTGATCATCAGCGCGATCGTTCTCATCCTCGCTTCTAGCCTGCTCGCCTAGCCGAATGGTTGATTGTGCAAATTGATGGCGCGCGGCATGGCCGGCTTGGGCGTGCTGGTGCGCAGCGAGCGTGGCGCGGTGATCCGGGTCTATACGGGACGCGCGCCAGCCCGCACCAGCAACGAGACCGAGTATTAGGCCTTGAACGTGGCACTGCGTCTGATCCGGCGCGGCTTTCCCAACCGGCGGGTGCGCTGTCTCA
This sequence comes from uncultured Chloroflexus sp., assembly GCF_938091255.1. Lineage (NCBI taxonomy): Bacteria > Bacillati > Chloroflexota > Chloroflexia > Chloroflexales > Chloroflexaceae > Chloroflexus > uncultured Chloroflexus sp. Next base: position 27,569 of record NZ_CALLJH010000025.1, on the reverse strand, counting down.
CCGATAGCCAGTTGCTGGTTGAGCAATTGCGTGGTGCAGCAGCGGTGCGCATCGAACCGATCTGCCTGCTCTGCCAGACCACCCGCGCGCTGATTGACCAGTTTCCCCCGGAGACGTTCAAGCTGGTGCGCATTCTGTGCGACCTTAACCGGTTGGCTGATGCGCTGGCATGGGAGGCGTTGGATGGCCAGTAAGCGTTGCTGCGTCAGGCGGGTATGGGGAGGTAAGGCATAGGCAGATAGTGAATGGTGCGGTACAAAACGTCCCGACCCTACCGCTCGCATCCGATCCCGTCCCGGTCGCCATCAAAGCCATGCGGATCACCATACGTCTGATTTACCCGGAACCGCCGGTGCGGGATGTCGCGGCAATCAAGATCGGGTGGCGGCGGCGGGATGCAGACATCAGGGTAGGCTGGGTGGCATAGCTGGCCGGTTGCCGGTGCAACCGTTGGCTGCGTCGCCGGCACTCTCCGGTTCGCCCACAGGCCGGTGCCATTGTCGCGCGCTCGCTGTTGCGCGGCGAGATAGGTGTCTGCACAGCGTACATCGGGTGGAAAGGTGGCGACTTGCGCCATCCCTTGTTCAACTAGTGCGAGATTGACAAATTGCTCGCCGGCAATGACGTAACGGAGCAGCCTCCCAAACCGATCCCGTTCGCTGACGTCGCGTGCCAGCCAGAGTGGGCCGCTCTCGACAAGGCTGCGGTTGGCTTGAGTTGCCTCACTGTATCCCGGCTGATTGCGCTCAGGTGTATTGACGCCAATGTACCGGACGCGCTCGGTACTGCCGTTGATCCGCACGTCAATTGTGTCGCCGTCAATCACCCGCACGAGCGTGGCCGGTTCCCATTCCAATCCGTCAAGGCAAGCAACAGCTATAGTTGGCGTTGTTCTCGTTGGCGATGGCGCCGGTGATGCCGAATGTGGTGTTGGTGATGGTTGCGTGGTAGTGGGTAATGCAGGAGCCGGGGTTGGCGTGGCAGCCAACGGTTGAGTCACTGGTGGGGTGCTAACGATGGTTGGCGATGGCCGCGCGCCGGGTTGATTGCTGTTATCTGCTGTAGTGCTCATCCGTGCGCCAACGATGCCAATGATGCCGCATATAAGGACGGCGCCAATCAGGATGCTGCTCATCCCGAAGTTTGCGGTAGGTTTACGTCTTCGTCGCATGTGATGTTCCTTTCGCAAACGCGCCAGATGAAACTAGACGCTTGAACGGTTCGATCGTACTCTGCGCCGAACCCGATTGGTAGGGAGTTCTTGCCTGTTTTTGGGCATAAGAACCCTACCAGAGTTGGCTCCGGCGGGGTTCTTAGGTGTCGTGGATCCACACGACTCTATCGTCTTGTCCGATCGCTCATTCAATCACCACGTGCCCTGCCTGTAGCCATTCCCGAGCAATGCGGATGTCCTCTTGGCTCAATTGATGGCCTTGTTCGAGCATAGTCAGCGTGACGGTTGCCCTAGCTGTTTGCAACAGACCCACGAGCCGTTCAGTCTCTGCTATGGTCACTAAACCATCGTGGCTACCCGCTAGTACAAGCACCGGCACGCCCGCTAGCTCAGGCAACGGTTCAGCTTTAAGAGGTGTCATTGGCCGCAACAGGATGGCTCCGGCCAGCACGGCACCGTGAAGTAAGAGGAGCGTGGAGGTAATGTTGGCTCCGTTTGAGTAGCCAACGGCGATGACCCGCTGCCGGTCAACGCTATATTCTAGGGCCGCAGCGTTGAGAAATGCATAGAGCGCCACTGCCTGCCGTTTGATGTCGGCGATGTCAAAGACACCCTTGGCAAAGCGGCGAAAGAAGCGCGGCATGCCCCGTTCCAGCACGCGCCCCCATAGGCTGAACAGCGCGGCGTGCAGCATCAGTTCGCGCCCGATCGGGATCAGGTCGTGTTCGTTGCCGCCAATGCCGTGTAAGAGCAAGAGGGTGGTAGTCGCCGCCGGCGGGTTGGGTGGTGAGATGAAGCAGTGGGTGAAGCTGGTTAGGGCGGTGCTCATGAAGCTTTCGATGATAGATGGCTAGGTTGCGGTTTGGGTTGGGAATATGTCTGCTGCCCGCTCGCACATTTCATAGCATGGCATAGGGTAGGATAGCATGATTGATTGCAATTGACATAATTTTTGTTTCGTGCAGTAGTCGCTCTGCCAAGCTTTAGTTGCGCTAGTTGCGCCCAAAACTGCCTTACATTATCTTGCAGTCTGTCGAAACGGGATTATAATGGCTGCATAACCGCATGGGCCGCCGGCGCAATACCGGCGGTTCTTGTCTTGCGCGAGGTCGTTATGCCTGAACCTGCTATCGTTGCTGAAGACCTGACCTATCGCTATGGTGATTTGCTTGCGGTCGATCACATCAGCTTTACCGTCGCCCCCGGCGAAATTCTCGGCTTTCTTGGCCCGAATGGCGCCGGCAAGTCTACGACGGTCAAGATGTTGACTGGCCAACTCCGTCCGGCTAGCGGGCGCGCGTTGTTGCTGGGGATTGATGTGGCTCGCCATCCCAAGCAGGTGCAGGCCCGCATTGGCGTCTGCTTCGAGCAGCCTAATCTCTACGAGGAGTTGAGCGGCGTTGATAATCTGCGTCTGTTCGCTAATCTGTTCAATGTGCGCGATGTTGATATCAACGCTTTGCTGCGCCGGGTCGGTCTCGATGGTCGCGGCGCCGATCTGGTTGGGCGCTATTCCAAAGGCATGAAGCAGCGGCTAATGATTGCCCGCGCCCTTGTTCATCGTCCCGCTATTCTCTTTCTCGATGAGCCGACCGAGGGGCTTGATCCGACCTCTGCCGAGGCGATCCGGCGCGTCATGCTCGAAGAACAGCAACGCGGCGCGACGATTTTTCTCACCACTCACGATATGTACGAGGCTGACCGGCTCTGTCATCGGGTCGCCTTTATCAATAGCGGCAAGATCGTAGCCCTCGATACGCCGCATAATCTCAAGCAGCAGTACGGCAAGCGCATGGTGCGCGCCGAGGTGGTTGGTTCCGATGGGAAGTTGCTCACCCGCGAGATTATTCTTGACCGTCCCGAAACGCCGACTGAAATTGCCGATCTGCTCGCCCATCAACAGGTGGTGACGCTCCATAGCGAAGAAGCGACGCTAGAGGATATTTTTATTCGCCTGACCGGTCGCGGTTTGGCGTAATGTTTTGTCATTGCGAGGGTGCAACGCGCCCGAAGTGATCCGCCTAGCTATAGGAATCTACCTATGAACGCTGCTGCCATCTGGGCGTTGATCCAAAAAGATGCTCGCCTCTATTTTGCCAATCGCTTGTTTGCTTTGGTGACGGTGCTCGGTTTGGTGGCCTACGCGGCGATCTATTTTCTGTTACCGGCTACGGTTGATGAGACGCTAAAGGTGGGGTTGGTCATTTCCGAAATGCCGCCGGCGCTAGCCGAGGCGCTCGATGACGATGCGGTGGTGGTACAGCAGTTCGCTTCCGTCACCGATCTGCGCGCCGCCGTGGCTGCCGGCGAGGTGACGGTCGGGTTTGCCTTTCCGCCCGATCTGTTTGACCAGCTTCGCCAAGGCGCCCGTCCGACCGTGGAGTTGTTGCTAGCCCCGGAAGTGACACCTGACTTTGTCAGCGTTTACGAAGCGGCTGCCCGCGAGTTGAGTTTCAACCTCACCGGCCAAGCGTTACCGGTCACGATTAGTGAGGTGATCCTTGGCCCCGATCTGGCCGGCGCGCAGATCGCGCCTCGCCAGCGTATGTTGCCGCTCTTTGCGGTGCTCGTGTTGATGGTTGAGTGCCTCGGTTTGGCTAGTCTGATCGCTGCTGAAGTCGAGCAGGGGACGATCCGGGCGCTGTTGGTGACGCCCCTGACGATGCGTGGCCTATTTGTCGCCAAGAGTCTGTTCGGTTCGCTCTTTGCCTTTGCGCAGGCGGTAATACTGCTCGCCGTCACCGGTGGGTTGGCGCAGGCGGCATTCCTCAATCTGACCGCGCTGCTAATCGGCTCAGTATTGATGACCGGCGTCGCGTTTTTGATCGCTTCGCTTGGCCGCGATCTGATGTCGGTGATGGGGTGGGGTATGCTGGCGCTGTTGATAATGGCCCTGCCCACCTTTACAGTCTTGATCCCCGGTTTGGCCGCCGATTGGATCCGGCTCATCCCGACCCACTATCTGGTTGACACGATCTACCGCACGCTCAATTTTGGTGCAGGCTGGGCCGAGGTGGGCAGCAATCTGCTGCCGCTGGCCGCTTCGGCTCTGCTCTTGCTGGCGCTAGGCATGGCCATTTTACAACGGAGGTTCGCATGAGTCTGCGCCGTATCCTTGCCCTGCTCTACCGCGAGGCGGTGCAGGGGCCAAAAAACTTTATTTTCATCTTTACCATTGTGGTGCCGCTTGGTCTGAGTTTGGCGCTCGGCCTGATCTTTGGCACGTTCTTTAGCGGTAAGCCGCGGCTAGGGATCGTCGATCCCGGCGCTTCCCGCCTGACCCAACTGGCCGAAGCGATGCCGGGCCTGATGGTGCGTCGCTACGCGAGCGAGGCCGAGTTGCGCGACGCGACGGCGAATGGGGCAGTAGATGTGGGATTACTGGTATCAGCCGATTTTGATCAGCGCGTGTTAAGTGGGCAACACGGCAGCCTGACCGTGTATGTTTGGGGTGAGAGTTTGCTGCGCGATCGAGTCTTGATTGGTACCGCGATTGCCGATTGGCTGCGCGAGCTAGCCGGTCACGAACCTCCGGTCACCATCGCGACCACGATGCTCGGTGCGAACAACGAGCTGACGTGGCAACAGCGGTTGTTGCCGTTGCTGGTCTTGATGACGGTGGTGTTCGGCGCGCTGATGCTGCCGGCCTCATCGTTGGTCAGCGAGAAGCAGCGCCGCACCTTGAACGCGCTGCTGGTGACGCCGGCGACCCGCGCCGAGATCTATGTCGCCAAGGGGGTGCTTGGCGTGGCACTGAGCACGGTGATGGCGCTGCTAGTGCTGGCCCTCAATGGCGCATGGAGCAGTCAGATGTGGTTGGTGTTGCTAGTGCTCTTCCTCGGCGCAGTGTTATCTGCTGAGTTCGGCATTCTGCTCGGCGTGCTGGTCAACGACATCAACTCGCTGTTCGCCACGGTCAAGGCGCTCGGTTTGCTGCTCTACGCGCCGGCGCTGATCGGGCTGTTCCCGATGATTCCGCAATGGATCGCGCAATTCTTCCCGACCTTCTACATGGTTGATCCGGTGATTTCCATTGTCCAGCGCGGCGCTACCCTCTCCGATATTGCTGGTCAGCTTGCTGTGTTGGCCGTGATGATCGTAGCATTAGCCGGGGTGTTGCGGGCGGCCCCTACCGTCCGGCTAACTGTCTAATCAAACTGGCAAAACTTTCAAACGGCAATGCGCCCCGCACCAATTGGCCATTGACAAGGAAATTGGGCGTTGAATTAATACCCAATCGCGTAGCCGCTTCAACCTCAGCCAACACCGCCGCTTCGGTCGCCGGGTTGTCGAGGCAGGCGATGAGCTGCTCTGTATCAACAGCGAGGTTGCCGGCCAGCTCGATCAACGTTGCTCGGTCGCGCTTCGGCACCCCGCCCCACTCCACCCCGTGGGTTTGGAACAGCATCTCATATACCGGCCAGAACCGATCTTGCGCTGCCGCGCAGTGGGTCACGCTCGCCGCCAAGACTGCCGAACCATGGATCGAGCTTAGCGGGAAGTCGCGCACTACCAAGCGCACGACCCCGGTCTCGACAAACTCGCTGATAATGCGCGGGCGCGTCTCGTTGACAAAGCGGGCGCAGAAGGGGCATTCATAGTCGGTGAATTCGATCATGAGCACTGGCGCCTTGGGATCGCCGAGCGCTCGCGGATCATCATCGGTCAGGTTGAGCAACTCAACCAGATTGATCGCTGGCCGTGGTGTTGCCGTAGACCGGGCCAATTCGGTTGGCGCTGGCGGGACGGTCGGTAAGCCTTGGAGAGCAATTTGTGTTTGCCGTACTTCAACGGGCGAGCGGGTTGGGGTAAGCGGGGCGGTGCTACCGCAACCGATCAAAACCACCGTGAACAAGGTCAGCCAGAAGTGTGCAAGGCGCATAGTGTTGGTCCGTTAGCGGCGGGCATCGTCGGGGCCGGTTCCAAACCGGCCCCAAGCTACCCAACCACGGTTTCAATCACCCGTCCGCTGCGGCCAACGTTGCCGTTGCTCCCAGTGGCCGGCTCTCGCCGCGCACGAAGCCGGGTACGTCGACTCGCTGCAAGATCAGGATGCAGGCGACAAGACCAATTGCTTCGAGCATAAACACGCTCGCATAGGCGATAGTATACGAGCCACTGGCCCAAAGCGCAACATCACGCACCGCACCGCCGGCAAAGATACCGAGACCGCGGAAGAGTAATTGCGTCATCGACCACAGGCCAAGATACGCTGCCGCGTGCCGTTCGGTGGTCATGGCGGCCAGCAACGATACTGCGCCGACGGTATAAATGCCAAAGCCCAAGCCAAACAAGAATAGCACCGGAATAAGCAAGGCTTGCCATTCGGTGAGCGCGATCATACTGAGCAAGAATAGCGGCAGTGCGGTGGAGGCCAATCCAATCATCGCTACGCTAGTCTGCTCGTGCGCGGCGCGGTGGCGGGTGAAGTAGACTGTGCCCAAGAGACTGATCATCACTCCAACCCCCCAGTAGGCGTTGAAGCGGGTGGTCTGGCCGTTATCTAACCCAAACACATCACCGCCGAACGGTTCGAGCACCGCGTCTTGGGCGAAAGCGCTCACCGCCCCTAGCGCGAGGAAGAGGAAGAACCAGCGCGCTCGCTGATCCGACCACATCTGGCGCAAGAGCGGCAGAAACGGTTCGGGTGGGGTTGGATCAACGTTTGCCACCGCTTCCGCTGGGCGTTCCGCTCGCCAGAGGGCAAAGGCGATAAACGCAAACGCGATGGTCATTCCGATCAGCACGAGTCGCCAGAAACTAGCTTGATCATACACTGGCATCAGGCGACCGTAGATGACTCCCGCCAACGGGAAGCTGATCACCAAAAAGACCTGCACAATCGCCAACGCTTGCCCACGGCGAGCCGGCGGGGCGCTATCGCGCACGAGGCTAAGGTAGGTAGCTCCCGAAATAAGGGTACCAACGCCGTAGATGAGAAAGGCAAAGAATGCTAGCCCCCACCCTAATACCGATGAGGGATTAGCCGCCAACAATCCGGTTACGAATGGCAAGAGTGGTAACGATAACAGCATTGGCAAACGTCCACCCCAGATAAAGGGCAGTCGACGCAGTTTGCCGGGCGGGCGCAAGTCTGAGCGGTATCCGGCCCAGATGCTGAGCGGCGCTAACAAGTAGCGCAGCGCCGATAACAACGCGACCGGTGTGGCAGCGAGTGCTAAATCGGTAATCAACACCCGATTCAAAACACCTGATGTCAACAGATCAATGAACGATGAACCGATGTGAAAGGTGCCCAGTTTCAGCGTGCGTGGCACATTCAAGCGTTGTTCTTTCGCATCCACGGTTCACTCCTCTGCTTCATAACCAGCAACGACTGCCAGTTGCACTTCATTCGCCACTCGGCTGATCCGGCGCAAGAGCCGAGCGCTCTCAGCCGGACGCAGGTGGGCTTCCTCGGGGAGATCCATTGCCGCCTCAACGAGCGAATCGCGAAAAAAGAGCGCCGCGGCAATTGCATCGGTCAGCGGCAAGCCGGTGGCACGGGCCAGCCGGGCGTATTTCAAGCCAATAGCCCGCGCCTCTTCGAGTAATGGACTATGCTCATCGTGTGAGCTTACATAACGCAACACCACTCCCATCAACTGCTGGCCGACTCGCCGCCATTCTAGCCGTTCATGCTCCTCCATCGTCATCATCCACGCGGGTGCTGTCGAAGGATTTGATAGTTCGCTTCGTGTCTGCGCTAAGGCTTTGCTAGCTAGGACGCTACTGATCGATTGCGCCGGCAAGGGCCGCCGCGCCGCCAGCGCGAGAATATCGGCGCGGGCAAAACGGCGGTGCCCACCGGGAGTGATGTACACCGGCACGGCCCCTTCATCGGCCCAGCGCCGTAAGGTCGAGGCATGCACCCCTAACAACTGGCTGGCCGCCGATAATGAAAGATAGGTTGGCGGTTCTTTGTCGCTCATTGTTCGTTTAGTTACTCCCCGCGTGTCATTGCGAGTGCAACGGAGCGAAGCAATTCCCCACTCCCCCACATTGTCCTTGCGCGCCGCCGGAGGCGGTGAAGCAATCTCCCACGAGTACGGATGTGCCTTGTTCTAGCATCCATCCCGCCGTAGCGGGGGATTGCTGCGGGGCTGCGCCCCCTCGCAATGAAAAGAGGCTGCTCACGCGCTAATTGTCAACGTTCGCTCAACGCACCCTTAAAATCGCAACCGAGCGTATGCCGCAAACAACCTGCACCCTCACCTTTGAAGAGTGCGTCGCTCCACCATCTGTACTGTTAGTTATACACGGCGCTCGCAAGGCTCAGGAATCTCACTAAAACTACTCAAAACTTTATATAGTATAACATAACTCCCGCTGCACAAGGTATTGCGCAGCGGGAGCGTGAAATGATCGTGAGCGAGGTTGTGTTATTTCAACCGAAAGCCGAGCTGGTGCAGGACATCGCGCAACACATCGCGTCCCGACAGGCTCTGCGGTCCGGCGACGCGCTTGGCCGAGTGATCAACCCAGTCGCCTTCGACATTCATCCGTTGCGCGGTGTAGAAGGCGGCCATCGTGGCGTTGTAGTGCTCAACCGCTGGCGGCACTTGCTCAGGCTGGTACACTTCGCGATGCAGGACGGCAGCCTGCGGCAGGCGGGGCTTGATCGCTGCTGGCCGGTCAGGGTTGGGTTTACCGACGCACATGCCAAACACGGGCATCACCATCGGCGGGAGGCGCAATTCGGTGGCGACATGGAGCGGTTGGTTGCGGATTGCGCCGATGTAGACGGTGCCAAGGCCGAGCGATTCGGCGGCGATCACCGCGTTTTGCGCTGCGAGCGCGGCATCAATTACACCGACGAGCCACATTTCAAGGTAATCTAACCCGTCGTGCGGCATCTGGCGCGCTTCCGCCGCCTGCGCGATCCGGTTGAGATCGGCGAGCCAGACCAAGAAGAGTGGCGCACGCCTGATGTGATTTTGGTTGCCGGCCAGTGTCGCTAGCCGCTCTTTGCGTTCTGGGTCGGTCACTGCCACCACGCTCCACGTTTGCAGGTTCGATGACGTGGCAGCCGATTGCGCCGCTGCGATTAAGGTTTCGAGCGTGCCTTCCGGCAGCGGTTCATTGCTATACGAGCGCACCGAGCGGTGGCTGAGCAGCAGATCGATCGCCGGGTTACTGATGATCTGTTCGGGTATAGCATCGCCGTACCGTTGGCGCAAAAGTTCATGCGTGGTGAGGGTTGTCTCGGTCATGGCACTCCTCAGGTATCTGCTATGTCTTCTATCAGGATTGATTATACACGGTCTCGTAGGTGTGGCATCAGCAATAGTATGCCGGGATAGTAAGGTAAGGGCGGGTTGCAAACCCGCCCTTACGATCCGTCTCGCCGCTTTGTACGCACCTATCCCATCGCTACGACGACGTTGCGCCTTCCACCCCTTCCCGGCGCTGCGCATCGATAATCGTGATCTCAGGCGCTGGCCGGCTAGGAGCCGGGAGTGCCACTGCTTCACGGCGGCGGCGTACCAGTGTGGTGTTCGAGCGCGCCAGCGCCGCGGCAAAGCCAAAAGCTGGCCGTTCCGGCTTCTCGCTCGGCGGTAAGTAGGGATGTTCGGCCTCGACGCGGGCCAAAATCTCGTTCACATCAATATCGGTCAGCTCGTTGCGCAAGATCAACGCCTCGGCGATCGCAATCACTGCCATCCGGTTCTGCTCAAGCATTTGCTTGACGATCCGGTACTGCTCTTGCAAGATCGCCTCGACCCGCGGCTTGACATCCGGCGCTGACAACCCTTGCATTCCAAAGAGCAGGTACGAGAAGAAGCTGTTGTCCATGCCATACGCACCGACCATCATCGCCGCAATGCCAGTTGCGCTCTGCAAGTCACTGGTGACGCCGCTCATTTGCGTGCCGAGGAATAGTTCTTCGGCGGCGCGGCTGGCCAGTGCGATCTTGATCCGGTCGAGCAACTCTTCGCGAGTGCGGGTGTGAATCTCTTCTTCCGGCTTCCACGCTGCAAAGCCGAGCGCGTTGCCGTGTCGCACGATCGTCACCTTGGTCAGGCGCTCTTTCTTGAGCAGTTTGACGGCGGCGTAGGCATGGCCGGCTTCGTGGTACGCTATTCGCCGGCGCTCTTCGTATGACATGCTGCGGATCGGCTGCTTAAGACCCCATTCGTGGATCTCGCGCGCTTGGGTGAAGTCCCAGTAATTGATTGCAGCGCGGCCATCGAAGTGGGCGTGGATGGTAGCTTCGTTGATCACATACTTGATCGCCACTGGTGTATAGCCGATCGTGTCGGCAACCATGCGATCAATCGGCATCGGCTCGTGCTTGACTTTGCTTAGGTAATATTCGATCACTTCGCGGCGGCCATCGGCGTCGGGTGGCTCCACCGCGATCTTGCGGTCAAAGCGACCGGGGCGCAACAGCGCGGCGTCGAGCGTTTCGGCAAGGTTGGTAGCAGCCATCGTCAGTACCGGCGGCATTTCGGCCTTGCCGCGCCGCAATCCGACGAGACGCAGCAGCTTGCCCCACCATGTCTGCTCTTGCGGCGGTGGATCCATCTGCAACAGCAGCTCGTTAAGCAAGCTGCTGCCACCACCCATCATGCCGCCAACACCCATCACCACATTCTCGCGATTGCTCATGCCTGCGCCAGCAGCGCCAGTGCCCATTAAGTTCGAGCTGCGGGCCATGCCAATCGCGTCAATTTCGTCAATAAAAAGGATGCATGCGCCGTATTCGCGCGCGAAGCGACGGGCTTTACGGTAGAGGTTCATCACCTTAATGTTACCCATACCCATCCACGCCGAGAGCAACGATGGCGCGCTAAGGTAGCCAAACGGCACCCCGGCTTCAGTTGAGATCGCTTGCGCAAGGTAGCTCTTGCCAGTGCCCGGAGGCCCAATCAGCAAGATGCCACGGGTGACTTCGCCACCCATTTGCTTAAACTCTTTCGCACCTTTGAGTAGCGTCACCACCCGACGCGCCGCTTCCAACACCTCGGGATTGCCGCGGTAATCTTTGAAGCTGACGCCCGTTTCACCCGGCTTGACCCAGTAGATGCGGGTTCGGGCCATAAAGAAGTACATCAGCCAGAACTGGAAGCCGATGAAAAAGAAGAGGTATACGGCCACCGGAATGATTTGGAGGATCAGATTGCCGATTTCACCGGTGATAATAATGTTAAAAATGCCGGGGAGGAGGTTAGCCGCTAGCCAGATGCCAATGCCGAGAAAGAGCATCAAGCGCAAGAATCGAAATAGCTTCCAATTCCAGCGCTCGAACAGTTTCGCGATCTTTTTCTCTAGCTCCTGCTCGCGATTCGTAGCGGTTGAATTAGGGGTTGGGTGGTAGGGCTCAATTGCCATGCGCGACTCCCATTCCAAAATTGACGTGACGGCTGTGCGCTGATACGTTGACGTTTCGAACGGGGGAAAATACTACGTGTTATGATTATTACGATGCTGCTATATGAAGTATACCGATGGTTAGATGAGCGGTCAAGGCGTAAAGATGAGAATGCTCTCATAAATTTGCGCCGGCTCTGAATGTAGCAGATAGATGCGCATTGCGGCGCATGTGCAATGCGCAGGATCCAATGAAGGGCTTCGTCGGCATGGGCAATGTCTCGCTGCATCACTGGCATCGTTGGCTTGATGGGATGGCTCTTGTGACGGTGGCAGCCTACGTATGGCTGGTGTGGAGCGTGCAGACTGGCGCTGCTCCAATCGACCCGGTCTATGCCAGTATCCGCGAGCGTGGTGTGCTGCGGGTGGCGGTCGATCCCGGCTACCGCCCGTTTGTCGAAGATCAACATGGGATGCTGACCGGCTTTGACATCGAACTCGTACAAGCATTGGCTGCTGAGTTGGAGGTTGAGGTGGTGTTTGTGCGGAGCGGGTTTGATGCCCTTTACGATCAGTTGACTAGCCGGCAGGCCGATCTGATTGCCTCAGCTCTGCCCTACGCTCCCGAACAAGGCTACCGTGCCCGGTTTTCCCAACCCTACTTCGATGGTGGGTTGATGCTGGTTACACGAGCCGTTAGCCCGATTGCCGGCTTGCTCGATCTGCGCGATCGCCGCCTTGGCGTAGTGTTGGGCAGCGAGGGTGATGCCTTGGCGCGCCGCTTGGCTTTGACGACGCCGGTGACGCTCGTTGAAGCCGAAGAAGCCGCATCGCTGACGCACGCCCTGCGCGCTGGCGCGATTGATGCCGCGATCCTCGATCATGTGGCCGCATTGGGTGCGCTGGCCAACGGCGATCTGCGCATCGCCGCTGCGCTGTCCTACGAGCCGTATGTGTTGGCGATGCCCGCCGCCGCCTTCCAGCTCGAAGCTGAGGTCAACCGCGCGCTTGCCCGTCTCGAGGCGCGCGGGGTGTTGGCGGCTTTGCGACGGCGGTGGATGGAGCAAGGCTCTCTCCCATTGCTCCCTTCTCTCCCCTGATGGGGGTTACCGTAGAGGACGCTGAGGACGCGGAGGGAAAGCGATCAGTCAAAACCCCTTTGCGCCTTTCCGTATGCTTCGCGCCTCGGCGTTACCCCCCAGCTCCTCTCTCCTGATGGCGGGAGCGTTTTTTACCGCAGAGGGCGCTGAGGATGCGGAGGGGGCAGGGAAGAGTCACGCTGTCATTGCGAGGGCACGCAGCGATCGAAGCAATCTCCTGCTTCAGCGCACGCCATGCCTGAGCAGATCCTTCCTACTCACGCGAGAGCTTGCTTCACCTCACAGCGGGCCGAGTGGTGCTCGACTCTGACTGCTCGGCTCGCAATGACAATTTGGGGAGCGGCTCTTCCCCCAACACTTTCTGCGCCCTTGGTATTCTTCGTGCCTTGGCTCCCTTTGCGGCAAGGAGTCCGACTCCCCTTCCCCGGCGGGGGAGAGGTTGGGAGTGGGGGAAAGAGCCTTACCGCAGCGGGGGAAGGGGGATCGGGAGCGGGGTGCGGGCACTCCCCTCCCCCGGTGGGAGAAGGACTGGGTGTGGGGACAAGCTTAGTTCACAGCTAACCAGCGCCTGTCCGCCAACCGCGCCAGCCACGGTTGCAAGGCCGGTTCCCACACCGGTTGGGCGGCGATCAGTCGGCGCAGCTCTGTAGTTTCAATTGACATAATATTTTGAAGGGCGGCGATCAACGCTTCGACCTGCTCGAACTGGCCGGCTGTCTCGAACAGGGTGCGCGCCATGCCAAAGCGGTCGCCGATCGGGATTGCGAAACCCAGTTGCCGCGCCAGTGCCGAGCAGTCGGCCCGGCTGAGGAAGAAGCCAGCTTTGACCGGCGTGATCAGATGGCGGATCAGCGCGCTCAGATCGGTCTCTTCGTCGTGGGGGGTGGCCGGTTGCAGGGGAATATACTCTTGTACCACGACCGGCTCACCGGCTAGCCGCTCAAGTTCGCTGCCGATCAACTCCACCACTAAACTGGCCACCGTCTGATAAAAGGGATGGGCCGGAATGCGATGCACCGTGCGCGCCCAAATCGGCACCCAACCGGCGAGATGCTGGTGCAGCAATGTCGTCGCTTGCCGCCGCGCCCAACTGCGCAGCGCAGCGTCGCCATTCGCCTGCGCGGCGGCTTCGGTCGCGATCAGGCGTGCTAGGACGGTCAGTTCCAACCCCAAATGGTCTGGCGCACCCACATTGGGATCAGGGACAAAACCGCATGACTCGTACAATGCCGCCACTCGCTCGGCGGCGGCGGTGTTGAGCATCAGCTCTTCGTCGCGGTAAAGCGATTCGTAAGGGTAGACGTTGCGCCCAATCAGATATTCGTAGGCGACGGCTAACGCCTCGCGCCCGTCCCCCATTACATCAGCTAGTTCTGGCAACATCGCCGCCTCCGCCCATAATTCGGCGGCAGGCGGCGCTAGCAGTAGGCGGCCAATCAGGCTGGCTAAGGCCTGACGGGCCACCAATTCGGAATATGCCGTCACGACTTTTTCCTCGGCAACAAGTACGCTTCACGCGCCGGGCGGAATGGACGCAACAGCCAATGTGGCCGGCGCAAGCCGTCGGGTGAGACCTTCGACGCTGGACGGGTCATCGCTAGCCATTCGCGGTAGACTTCGTGCGCCCGCTTGGTGTCAACAAAAATGTCGCCGTAGCGGTCGTTCGGGCCGGCTGGCTCGATTCGCACTTTCTGGTGCCAGCAGTGCATACCGCTGATTGGGTCGGGATGCACTGAGAAGGTCAGGTTCTGATGCACACCGGCATCTTCCCACCAAATTCGCGCCGTATCGGGGTCTTCGCTCTGGTAAGGTTTGATGCCATGCACTTGGCGCATCTTCCACTGACCATCGCCCTCTTGCTTCAATTCTACCAGCGCGGTCGAGAGCTTGCCGCCACCGTCTTCTTGCAATCGCCAGCGTCCCAAGTGGTGGGAACAGGCGATTACGCCGGGGCGAATGCCTTCAGTCACCCAGACTCGGTCAACGAAGTAGCCAATTTCGGTGATGACCTTGATCAGATCGCCGGTGCGCAACCCTAGCCGTTCGGCGTCGCTGGTGTGGATCCAAACTGGGTTCTTGTGGCTGATTTCGTACAACCACTTCGCGTTGCCGCTGCGGGTATGGATCAACGTCGGCAAGCGGAAGGTCGAGAGAAGCACGACTTCATTCTTGTTCCGATCCACCTTGCTGGGGTGAACGTGACTATGGATATAGGTCGGAATGGCGTATTCGGGCCAACCCCAATCGCGCAGCGTCGTCGAGTAGAACTCAAGTTTGCGCGACGGGGTAAGAAAGCCGGTCGCGATGGTGCCATCTTCGAGCTGGATACCGATTGGTCGTCCGCGTTCCGGGTCTGGCTCGAAGTAGGGCAGCGGCGTGATATTCGACGACGGCTGGGCCGGCGTCTTGGTATAGACGATCTTGGTTTCAGGATCGATCGCCGCGTTTGCCAATTCGCTTGGGCTTGGCGGCTTGTCGAAGGTCGGCATAGCGCCTCTGCGAATCTCGAACGCACCGTAGCGCCGCATATACTCAAGCGGGGTCAAGCCCTCTTTCGCCGCTGCTTCGGGCAAACCGGGTACGTGGTTCTCGAACATCCAGCCGTACAACTCATCAACCGTAATCTTCTGGCCGGGCCGGTATGGGCTTTCAAAGGTCTTGCGCACGCCAAGGCTACCGTCGGGATCGATCCGCCACGACAGTTCGATCCAGAACTCCGTCTCTTCCCAGACTTCGCCGGGGTTGGCTTCGCGAGTGTCTTTAACCGACTTGCCCAAGCGCCGCATCGCTTCGCGCAACACCGGTTGGCGGAAGGCGATCCAGCAACCGGCATGGGTCTCTTGGCTCATCATATCGTGGCGCTCGGCCCCGACCCCCATCGGCAAAATGTAGTCGGCGAACCAACCGGTCTCGCTCCACGTCGGCGAGAGATGGACGTGCAACCCGATCTTGCTCTCATCGGTCAGCACTTCCAACCAGCTCATACCGTCGGGATTCGTCCACAACGGGTTATAGACGCGGGTGAAGTACGTGTCAACCTTGCCGCGACCCTCTTTGAGAAAGTGTGGCAACAGGATGCTCAGCTCATAAAAGGTGAGCGGGTACTCTTGCGGCCACGTCAATTCATTCCAGACTTTCGGATGCGGCGCCATGTTGGGATGGCGCGGCACCCACTTATCCCAGACATTGGCCGAGGTGCCGCCTTCGACACCAATCGAGCCGGTGAGCACATTGAGGAACCAGAGGCAGCGCGCGATCATCCAGCCGCCGAGATTGGCGCTGGTGGCGCTGCGCCAGCTATGGGTAGCCAGTTTGCCTTCGCAACGAGCGACAATCTTTGCCACCCGCTCGATCTGCTCAGCGCTGACCCCGCTCTCTTGGGCGGCGAACTCGAAGGTGTACTGGGCATACAGCTCTTGCAGCTTCATCTCGAAATGCTCAAAGCTGACCGGCGTACCGGGATGCTCGGCGCGCAGATAGGCATCCCAATTCACCCAGCGGCGCACAAAGTCGCGATTGTACTGGCCGGTGCGGATGAGATAATTGGCGATTGCGAGCAGGATAGCAGCTTCACTACCCGGCCATGGCGAGAGCCATTCATCGGCCAGCGAGGCAGTATTCGAGAGGCGGGTATCGAGCACGATCAGCTTGGCGCCGGCCATCTTGCCTTCCATGATCCGCTGGGCATGCGGGTTGAAATAGTGGCCGGTTTCGAGGTGCGAGCTGATCAGGAGGATCACGCGGGCATTGGCATGATCGGGCGAAGGCCGGTCATAGCCCATCCACATTGCTTGGCCGCAGCGTGCCCCCGATGAACAGACGTTGGTGTGCGAGTTGTGGGCGTCAACTCCCCATGCCGGCAGTACCCACTCCATAATTCCGTCGTGACCGGGGCGGCCAACGTGATAGATGATTTCAGTCTGGCGCTTTTCGATAATCGCCTTGCGGATGCGACCAGCAATCTCGTTGAGCGCCTCGTCCCACGAGACACGCACCCACTTGCCTTCGCCGCGCTTGCCGGCCCGCTTGAGCGGGTAAAGGATGCGGTCAGGATCGTAGACTTGGTTGAGCGTGGCCGGCCCCTTTGCGCAGTTGCGGCCCCGGCTACCGGGATGGAGCGGATTGCCCTCAAATTTCTTAATCTTGAGCGTCTCGACATCAACATACGCCAGCAAGCCGCAGGCGCTCTCGCAATTGAAGCAGATCGTCGGTACCAACGTATAGCGGCGGGCCACCTTCTGCGGCCACAGCTTCGGATCGTACTCCGTCCAGTCATTCCAGCGTTCAACCGGCGGATAGTCACGCAACTCAGTGCTGGCCGGTACAGTTGCCGGCGCATCGCTAGTGACATACCGGTCGACCGGCGGGGCCAGCGGTTCGACCCGCGCTTGCGGCTTCTGGCTGAGCGTTCCTAACAAACGGTTGAGCAATGACGTCGCCATAACCACACCTTTCCTAACTGTTCGGCACGTGTTGCGGCGCCATAACGAATGCATATTCAAAGGCGTACAGGCCAGCAATAGCGGCCAAGCCAGCTACCGCCAAGAGCGGCGCAGCCAAAGCGGGCGCGAGTAAGGCTAGCGCGATCAGGGCCAACGGCGCTACGTGACCCACCCCAATCGCACCTTGCCAGAAGTGGCGGCGGTAGCGACCGTGGCTAATGTCATGGGCGGCGCGGGCCGCAACTTCGCTGGCATGTGGAATGCCGAATTCACCTAACAGGAGCATAAAGAGATCGAGCGCAAGGCCGCCGGCAAACAGCCAGCCGAGCAAGGTGAGAATTTCGGCTGGCATCGCCACAAATGGCGCCATGAGCAACAGCGTTCCTGCGCCAACCATTAACGCTTGCACCAGCAAGTGAGCCGGCAAGAGCGGGCTTTGCCAAAGATCGCGACCTTCGGCTTGGGCGAAGAGAAAGGCGGTGTAAATTGCGGCCATGACCGCCAGCGGTATGCCTACCCACGCAAAGAGCGGGCGTAACCCGGCGATGGCCGCTTCCGGCCACAGATTAAAGGCCGCACCGGCTTCAGCAAGGAACCACAACCCAGCTACACCGGTAAAGCCGATCAGAATAAACGCGCCGCGGGTCAACCAACTGCGCCATTGCGGCCGGGTGAGAATGGTAAAGAACATATGCGGCTTGTCGAGATCGAAGACTAACAAGCCAGTGGTGATGCCGATAAAGAGCAAACTGACAAAGAGTGCTATCGCCAGTAGCGGCGCGGCCAGCGGCGCTAGCCCCAATCCGACTGCGACGGCAATCGCCAAAAAGACGCCGCTCCCAATCCCCTTCGTGACCAAATAGGCCGGCACCGGCCAGTGCCACGGAATCTTGTGCTGGGCGTTATAGGCGGTCTGCACCATGTGGCCGGCCACCCGCCCGCCCATCATCAACGCGCTCTGGCCGATCCCAAGACCTTGCTCGCGCGGCGGGCGGATCTTCGCACCCGAAGCGGCAGTGAGCGGGATGACCTCGCGGGCGGCCTTCACCCGGCCATTGCCGTTGCCGTGGTGGTGACCCACCAACTGCTCGCTGACCACATCAGCCCACATAAAGGTCGAGCTGGTGGTTGAGGCGGTTGGCGTCAATGTGGTCTGATCGGCGTCGATGTAGAACAACTTTGGCGCTGTACCCTGTTCGGGCTTGCGCACCGACACCGGCTCGCGGGCGATCAATTGGCTGATCAAGCTGTTCGGATCATCGAGATCGCCAGAGATGATCGCCTGTTCGGGGCAGACAATCTCGCAGGCCGGTTTGAGACCCTGATCAACGCGATGGGCGCAAAAATGGCACTTGGCGGCGTTGTGCGTGTCAGGATCGATGTAGATCGCGTCGTAAGGACACGCCTGCATACAGGCTTTGCAGCCGATGCACACCTTCGGATCAAACTCAACGATGCCGTCGGTGCGCTGGTACATCGCGGTGACAGGACAGATGCGGACACAGGGCGGATTGGCGCAATGGTTGCAGCGGGTGACTTGGAAGTGGCGGCGGGTGTTGGGAAACGTGCCGGTTTCAACGTACTTCACCCACGTGCGATAGACCCCAAGCGGCACTTCGTTTTCCGACTTGCAGGCCGTACTGCATGCATGGCAGCCAATACACTTCCGCTGATCGATGAGGAAGCCGTAGTTTGTCATGGCCAGCTCTTTCTGGCTATGAGAATAAGATCACAGTTGTATTATATCGTAACAGAAACCTACTTATCGAGCAAGCAGATATTTTCAATGTGAGGCATCGAATAAGTGCATACCTGCAACATGGTAAGGCGTCTGGGTGGAATGCGGCCGTGTGACTGCCGCTAGTAACTCAGGAGACTTCGGTATATGGAGTGCGACAGTGTGACTGCCGCACTCCATCATTATCCTTTCATCTGCATGGTACAATGCAGCCATTCTGATTCACGTATCTTAATTGTGAGGCCTGAAAGTGACCCTCAACCTGCACCTGTTGCGGATCTACGTCGCCGTGCTTGATTATGGCAGCTTTACGCGCGCCGCCGAGGCGCTGACGATGAGCCAATCGGCAGTATCGCGGGCAGTCCAAGAGCTGGAGCGACAACTCAATACCGTGCTGCTTGAGCGGCGTGCGCGCGGCGTAGCTCCCACCGAAGCCGGTATCGTTCTCGGCGAGCATGCGCGTCGGATCTTTGCCCACGAACGATTGGCGGTCGAGGCGCTCAAAGAGTTGCGCGGCTTGCAACGGGGCCGACTGGCAATTGGGGCAAGCAGCACGATTGGCATCTATCTGCTGCCGCCGCTGCTGGGGGCGTACCACCGCCAATATCCGGGGATTGAGCTGTTTCTCGATATTGGCAATACCCAACAGGTGCTCGATCACTTATTCTCCTACCGGATCGATATCGCCTACGTGGAAGGGCCGGTCACGCCACAGGAACATCTTCAGATTACGCCATGGCGCAACGATGAACTCGTGGTGATTGCCCCACCCGATGACCCGCTTAGCCGGCGCGCTCATGTGCCTGCCGCCGAACTCAACGGCGCGCCGTTTATCTTGCGCGAACCCGGTTCGGGTACCCGTGAGGTAATGGAACAAGCCTTAGCGGCACGTGGGATTACGATCCGTCCGGTGATGGAGTTGGGCAGCACCGAGGCGGTGAAGCAGGCAGTGAGCGCCGGGTTGGGCCTGAGCATGGTTTCGCGTGTAACGATTAAAGCCGAGGTGATTGCCCGCAAACTTGAGGTACTCAATATTCCTGATCTGGTGGTGCAGCGCCAGTTAAGCTGGGTGCGCCTGAGTGATCGTCCGCAGAGCCAAGCTTTGACAGCGTGGTTGAAGGGACAGGTATGAGGGAGGGGGGAGCAGAGATTAGGGAATGCTGTCATTGTTGGGATGCGCAGCGACCGACGCGACATTGTGGGCTTGGCCGGTTTGGGGTTTTGGGCAGGTTTCCATGATTATCTCATGCCTCTCCAACCCGCTCCCGCCGCACCGCGAGCGATTTTAGCAAGCAGCTCTTCGTAATGAGAAGTGTTATAATAGCCGTCAACTTGAGCAAAGCGACCAAAAATTCGCTAGATCTTTCATGTTTGAATCTGGGGGCTATTCTCAACAGGAGCCGGGTATGACCGTGAAATACACACGCTGGCTGCGCAGCTACGTTGGCCATCAACGCATTCTGCAAGTGCGCGCGAGCGGGTTTGTCCGCAATGAAGCGGGGCAGATATTGCTATGCCGGCGAGCCGATGTGATGCTATGGGATGTGCCGGGGGGGACGATCAGCCTCGATGAGTCGCCGGCGCGGGCATTGGTGCGCGAAGTTCACGAAGAGACTGGCCTGATCTTGGAGCCATTTAAGCTGATCGGGATCTATAGCGGCCCCGATTTTGCGTGGAGTTACCCCAACGGCGATCAGTCGCAGATTTTGGCTATCTTTTTCGCGGCCCGGATCATTGGCGGTGAATTGCAGCAAGCCGGTCACGAGAATGTCAATGTTGGCTTTTTCGACCCCAACCGGTTGCCGCCATTACTGACTCGCACGCGCCGGATGCTGGCGGATGCGTTCGCTGACCGGCCTGAAGCCTCGTTTGATTTTTGATGCAGCGCCGGACGGCCGTCCGGTTTCTGAAGACGCAGAGGTTTTTGGCCGAATAGCTATGAAGAAACACAAAAGGTGCAAATGTAAACATCTTTTTTGTGCCTTTTGCGTTTTTTCGTGGCTGTTCACCTTTTCCCTCTCATCAGCCTCGTGCGTAGTAGGACGGCGCAACTTGGCGCACGATCCCCTTCAGTTCCAACAACGCCAAAGCGGCAGCAGTCGCGGCTGCCGGCAACCCAGCGGTGCGGCCAATGGCATCGATATGCTGCGGTTCAGCTTCGACAGCTCGGTAGATCGCCTCTTCCTCGGCGGTGAGGGCTAGCTCCAGCGGCGACTCATTAGGCCGGTTCGGCCCATCTAGACTAAGCGCCTCCAATATATCGCTCGCATCAGTGATGATCGCCGCCCCCTCGCGGATGAGGCGGTGTGGGCCGGCGCTGAGCGGGTTAAAGATTGATCCCGGCACGGCCATGACATCGCGCCCTTGATCGAGTGCAAATTGCACGGTGATCAATGCGCCGCTTTGCTCGCTCGCTTCAGTAACCAGCGTGGCCAGACTCAAACCGGCGATAATCCGGTTGCGCGGGGGAAAGTTGAGCGGCGCGGGCGGCGTGCCGAGCGGGTAGTCGCTGATGAGCGTGCCGGCCGTGATGATCCGTTCGGCTAACGCGCGGTTCCGTTCGGGGTAGACGCGATCGGCGCCGCAAGCGAGCACTGCAATCGTGCGTCCGCCAGCATCGAGGGCGGCAGTATGGGCGATCGTGTCGACTCCCAACGCTAATCCACTGACAATGGTGACTCCCGCCGTGGCGAGATCGCGGGCCAGCCGGTGCGTAACCTCGCGCCCGTAGTTACTTGGCCGGCGGGTGCCAACGATGGCGACTGCGCGTTGGTCGGCCGGTGTCAATGTGCCACGCACGTAGAGTAGCGGCGGCGGCGCCGGGATCATGCGCAGCAGCGGCGGGTAAGCCGGATCAACGATTGAGACTGGAGTCACGCCAGCGGCGCGCAGCCGGGCCAGCTCGGCGTCGAGGTCGATGGTCTGGCGGGCGGTGCGCAAGCCAGCCATACTGCGCGCATCTAAGCCGGCGGCGATCATATCTTTGTCACTTGCATGCCACGCCGCGGCTACCGATCCGCACTGCTCGATCAAGCGGGCGAGCCGGAGTGGGCCGATGCCGGGCACAAGATTGAACCCAAGGTAGTAGCGGATGATGTCGTGCATAGTTGATTGCGCTCTCAGCAATGATCTCTATATAAGAAACCGCACCAGATCGGCAAAAGTTGCGCGAAGTGGGGCATAATACGAGTAAGGGAGATTATCGCGTAGACCAATACCTAGCAGACAGGAGCAAACGATGCCACGGGCAATATGGAATGGCGCAGTGATCGCCGAGAGCAATGCGACGATCGTGGTTGAGGGGAATCACTATTTTCCACCGGAGGCGGTGAAGCGTGAGTATTTACGCGACAGCCAGACGCATACGGTCTGTTCGTGGAAGGGGACGGCGAGCTATTACGATGTAGTCGTGAACGGCGAGGTCAATCGTGATGCGGCGTGGTATTATCCGGCGCCGAAAGAGGCGGCGAAGCAGATTGCCGGGTATATCGCCTTTTGGCGCGGGGTGAAGGTCGAGCCGTAAGCAGCCAAGGTTGCAGAAGGTGAAACGCAACGGCGCGAAGGCCGCAAAGGATAGGTAGAATACAAGCACGCTGACGCCTCATCCATACCCACTCTTTGCACCCTTCGCGATCTTTGCGCCTTTGCGTTAAGAATCTCCGCACCTGTGCTCGCTCTGCGCCTCGATATTACACTGCTTGGGCAGCTTCATCGCGGCGGCCACGGCCAAACCAATTCCGCCACTCGCGATGCTCCCACACCACCAGCAATTGGGCCGCATTGAAGATCGACGAATAGGTGCCGCTGATCAAACCAATCAGCAACATCAATACAAAATTGCGAATCGTATCACCGCCGAACAGTAGCAGGGCCGTGAGGGTAAAGAAGGTCGTCAACTGGGTATTGATCGACCGCGGTAGCGTCTGCACCAGACTATGATTCACAATATCGTCGAACGTCTCGGCGGGATGGCGGTTGAGCAGATTCTCGCGGATGCGATCAAAGACCACGATTGTATCGTGAACCGAGAAGCTCAGCGTTGTGAGCAGCGCAGTCAAAAAGAGGGCATCAACTTCCAGCCCAATCGCCACGCCAAGAATAGCAGCGATACCAAGCACCACCAGCACATCGTGCAGCATCGAAATCAGCGCGCAGACACCGTAGCGCACCGGATGCGGCGCCTTGCGGAAGGCCCACGTCAGATAGAGCAAGATCACCAGCGACGCGCCGAGCACCGCGATCACGGCGCTGCGGGTTGATTCGGCGCTGACCGTGGGACCAACGCTCTCAAGCCGTTCGCGGGTTACCGTGCCAAAGGCGTCGGTCAAGGCCTTCATCACCGCCTCGATCTCGCTATTCGGATCCGACTCGCTGAGCGGGCGGGTGCGCACCAATGCAGCGGCTACGGTACGACCGTCAACCGTTGTTGGGCTGAGCTGCACCTGCGCGTTCTCGAATCCACCCACTGCAAATGCTTGCGCAATGCGGTCGGTCGTTAATGATTCCGGCGTAGTATCCGGAAAGCGCAACTCCCACAATGCACCGCCAGCGAAATCAATGCTCGGTCGCAGCCCAATCGCAAACTGCCCGGTCGTGATGAGCGGGTGCAGGAACAGCATATACAGACCGGGCAAAATAACCAAGAGTGAAAACGCAAACCACCAGTAGCGACGGCGGACGAGATGTTCCATAGCGACATTACTCCAGTGTCACGGATACGATTCGTTGCACGCTTGCGCCTCCTCACCCGCTAGGAAGCCGCCGTCGCCGCCGGTGCAGTCTCGCGGCGATCGACGCCGAACCACCATGCGCGTTCATCGCTAAACAGCGGCAGCACGACGCGCAAGAAGGTACGGGTTACAATCACGGCCGTAAAGAGGCTAATCACAATACCAAGCCCCAGCGTGAGCGCAAACCCTTTGATCAAGCTGACGCCGAAACTGTTGCCAAACATAAACAGCACAATGCTTGTAATGAGGGTAGACACGCTCGAATCGCGGATCGCCGGCCACGACTCGACAAACCCTAACTCCAGTGCATTGCGAATATCGCGGCCCCGGCGGTACTCTTCGCGCAAGCGGGCAAAGATCAGCACATTTGCATCAACCGCCAACCCGATCGAGAGGATAAAGCCGGCAATGCCCGGCAGCGTCAGCGTCACCGGGATCAGGCGGTAAATGGCGAAGCTGATGACGGTATAAATCAAGAGCGCAAGCGTCGCGATCAAACCGGGACCGCGATAGAAGAGGATCATGAAGATGGCGACGACTGATAGGCCAATAATACCGGCAACAATGCTCGCGGCCACACTCTCTTGGCCGAGGGTTGCAGTCACGGTACGGCTCGTCTCGATGACTAGCGGCACTGGCAATGCACCATACTTCAACTTATTAAAAATCTGATTGCGTTCTGCTTCAGTCGTCACCTCAATCACGCCGGAGCCATCAGTAAGGGCGGCGTTGATCACTGGGCAGCTTACCACGACATTATCGAGCACGATACACATCGGGCGGCCAACGTTAGCAGCGGTAAACGAGGCCAAGCGGCGGGCCGATTCGCCGCGGAAGGCGAACGAGACCGCCGGACGGCTGCCGAGCGCACCACCCTGCGAGAAGGTTGGCTGCACGGCGCTGGTGTCGAGATCGGCGCCGTCGGTAATGCTCTGATAGATCGGGCCGAGGCTATTCACATCGGTGACGGTGCCGCTTTCGAGCAGTTGCGGCGGGTTAGGACTGCTTGAGGTGCGCACAATCGCGCCATCGGCCAGATATTGGCCCTGCGAGTCGATAAACTCAAGCCGGCCAGTGCCGCGCAGCGTCTCAATCGCCTGTTCGGGGTTAGCCACGCCGGGCAATTCAACAATAATACGGTCATTGCCAGCTCGTTGCACCACCGTCTCGCCAACGCCGAGGGCATTCACGCGCTGCTCGATCACGCCGGCGGCGGTGGCAATCTGTTCTGGGGTGGCATTAGGATCTGCCGAGCGCAACAAGACTTGAATGCCGCCTTGCAAGTCAAGGCCAAGGCGCACGCTGACATCACGGCCCAAGAAATTGTTGTTGGGGGCAAAATTAACGGCCAGCGCCAACCCAGTCACGACAATAATCAATATCAGCGCTGAAAGATTACGGTTTTGCACGGTAGCCCTGCTCCTCACTCATGTCGAAAAGCCGGCCCATTATAGGCCGGCGACGGCGGCGCGTCAAGGCCGCCGTCGAGGAAATAACCACAACGCAAGTCGTTGCGTTACTATAAACGCTCATCAGCGGCCAGCGGCGCGCAGTGCAGCGTCAATCGCCGTAAACAGGCGGCTCGAATCAACAAGCTGGCCGTTAACGCTAAACGACGGCGTTGCTTGCACGCCAAGTTCGGCAGCCGATTGCGCTGCGGCTAAGATCGCTTCGCGATGGGTACCGGCTTGCATGCAGGCATCGAACTGGGCGCGGTCAATGCCCACGATGCCGGCATAGCCGCTGAAGGTGTTCAGCGGCGAACTGAGTTGTGCCCAAATACTCTGGTTGGCGAAGATCTGGCTATGCATCTCCCAGAACTTGCCCTGATCGCCGGCGCAGCGGGCGGCTTCGGCAGCCGGCAACGCATTCGGGTGAATGTTAGTGAGCGGCAATTCATGATAGATAAATTGCACCTTGCCGGTATTGATGTAGTCACGTTCGAGAATTGGCTCAAGGCTGCGGGTAAAAAAAGCGCAGCCGGGGCACTGATAGTCTTCAAACGCGATCACCTTCACCGGTGCGTCGGGGTTGCCTTTGTAATAGAACCCTTCAGCCGTGCGCCCGACCGGCGCAGTCGGCGTTTTGACTTCACCCGTATTGCGGGTGAGGAAGACGATCAGCGCGGTGAGGGCCAAGACCGCTACCACACCAACCGCAATGTACAAATAGAGTAAGTTGTTCTGTTTGGCTACCTTGACACGGCGGCCACGGGTGCTCTGCACGCTCATTGCTGTCTCCTGACCTTACACTGCCAAAACTCGCGTCATTATAGCCATTGCCCGATCCGCCGTCAATTAGCCCACGAGGGTCGCCACAAACTCTAGCTCAAGCCGCACTTCGTCGGCCACCGTGTCAACCGATGGCGAATCGGGAATAATTAGGTTAAAATCGCGGTAGAGCACGGCAGTCTTCGCTACCCCGCTGATCTCAGTCTGGCTCACCGGCGTCACAGTGACGGTAAACGTCACCGGACGGGTGACGTCAGTAATGGTGAGGTCGCCTTCGATAGTGAACTCAAATGGCACGCCAATCGTAACCTTGTCCGGCAGACCATTGATCGCGCGCGGGGTGAAGGTGATCAGCTCGAATTGGTTGGTGCGCAAAATGGCGTTTTTGATGGCGCGATTGCGAAACTCGTTATCGGTGGCCAAGGTGCGGGCATTAATCTGGATCACACCCACTTGCGCCGCCGTAGGTACATTTGGGTCGAGAGCGATCTGGCCGGCCACCTGATTGGTCACGCCAACGACAGTCACAGGCTGGCCGCGCAGTACCTCATCGATCAAGAAACGAGCTTCCGAGCGGCTCTGGTCAATGGCGAAGAGTTGCAGAACCGGCGCGGTTGCAGTGGTAGGCGATACCGACGTCGTAGTCGCTTCAGCAACGACAGTGGTTGCCGGGGCAGCCGTTGGTTGGGCAAGAGGCGCTGTCGTAGGCAATGCCAATGGCACCGCTTCAAGCGGGCCGCTGGCCGCCTCGGGCGGGCGGAAGACGTAAAAGGCGAGCAGGCCCAGCGCAATCACTACAATGAAACTGATCACTACCACTATTCGTCGGATGGTCATCATCGCATATGCCTCGTAGTACAGAATCTGCACGTAATACCATCAACCATGATACTGGATCAGTGGCCTGAAATGCCGTTTTCTCATCAAACATTTAGCTTTTTGCTATGACATATAAACACAATTTTTGCTAAAAAGTGCTATACTTGAGAGAGATAGGAAGTAGGGTGTGAGGAGTAGGGCCGTGAAGGGTAGAACAGCACATGCATATCAGCCGAATTTCGGCCCACTTCGCGATCTACTGTTCATGTGAAGCGCGTTTGCATCCCTGTACCAACTGCTATGCACAGGAGGCATCCGATGGATCGGTCGAGCACGTTGTGGAAAGCGGCGCGAATTGGGCTAGTGCTCTTGCGCTATGCGTTTGGCGCAACGTTTGCCTATGGCGCGTACCACAAGATCACGCGGGGTTGGCTGACCACGCCGGTCATGCGCGAGCATTTTGAGCAGCGTCTCTCGGAGATTGATTCCAACAGCTTTAGCGCGGCATACTTACGCCATTTCGCCATTCCACTGTATCGCCCGATTGCATGGATTTTGACGATCGGCCAAGTGATTGTCGCAATCAGCATGCTCACCGGCAAAGGTGTGCGGCAAAGTGCGGCGCTCGCACTGTTTTTATTGATCAACATCAGTGCCGGATCGTACTTTAACGCGAGTATGCCGCCGTATCTGATTACAGCGCTCTTGTTGATGCTGGATAAGGAAGCGGGCCGGCTGGCGTGGGAGGAAACCACATTCGAGCAGCTTGGCGTGGGAGAGACGTTGTAGCGGTTGATGCGGTGTCCAAGTAGCCGCGTACTGCCGTGGGGCTGCGCCCTGCCGTGTGCGGCTACTTGCGGGCGAATAAGGAATGTGCTACAGTAATGGAGGTGCGGGCGTAGCTCAGTTGGTAGAGCATCTGCCTTCCAAGCAGAATGTCGCCGGTTCGAGTCCGGTCGCCCGCTCCATTTTATTACCCTCGCCGATCATACAGGTGAGGGTTTATTGTTGGAACAGAGAG
>NZ_CALLJH010000024.1:0-45831 GCF_938091255.1 uncultured Chloroflexus sp. | reverse complement strand
CAAGGGGCGGCATAAATTCCGCCCTACACAATACGTCCTCCCCCCTCCCCCCTCGTGGGGGAGGGGCTGGGGGTGGGGGTATCCCCCCGTATCCGTAGCCCTCCCCCCGTATCCTTCGCCGTAGCCCTCCCCCCTCGTGGGGGAGTAGCCCTCCCCCCTTGTGGGGGAGTAGCCCTCCCCCCTTGTGGGGGAGGGTAGGAGACCTACCAATAAGAGACACCGGCAACGCAAGAAAGCATCCCGCCTCTAGCGAGAAAGGAGAAGGGTGAGACACAAAACACACGGCTATGCGCCTCGATGGTATTTGCCGCTCAACTATGCCCATCAACGCGCCGTTGCCTGATCAAGCCATGGTACGATAGAGAAGTATGTTATTGAGCAAGGGAGCACATCTATGACCAACGTTACGTCTCATCGTTACCTTGGCAAAGGGCGTAAATCAGTTGATGGGATAGAGAAGGTGACCGGGCGTGCCCGCTACGCTGGCGACGTGCATCTGCCCGGTCTGTTGCACGGCAAACTGGCGTTAAGCATGTACGCCCATGCCCGCATTGTCAGCATTGATGCCAGCGCAGCCCGCGCTGTGCCGGGTGTGGTGGCGGTGCTGACCGCGGCGGACTTGCCCACTCGTGGCCGCCAGCCTTCGTCACGCCAGACGACAACGCTGGCCGATGGCGTGGTGCGTTACCGTGGCGAGCCGGTGGCGCTGGTGTTGGCGACGAGTCTAGCTGCTGCCGAAGACGGTGTGGCCGCGTTACAGATCGACTACGAACCACTGCCCGGCCCGGTCACACCGACAGCGGCGCTCGATCCGGCGGCGCCGGTGATCTGGCCGCAGGGCGCGCCGAAGGGTGAGGCCGACCTGACTGCCGCTCACGCTGCGGTGGCTCGCGGTGACGATCAGGCTGAGCACAAGGCGTCAAACCTTCACGAGCACAAACAGTTTAGCCGGGGTGACGCACTGGCGGCCTTGGCCACCGCCGACGTAGTGGTGGAGGGAACCTACCGCACGTCAATCGTGCATCAAGGCTACCTCGAACCGCACGCAGTCGTGGCCGACATTGATCCGGTGCGCAAGCAACTTACGCTCTACACCAGCACGCAAGGCCAGTTTGGCGTGCGCGATGAAGTAGCGCGACTGCTAGGCCTCCGCGCAAGCCAAGTAACGGTTGTCCCAATGACAGTCGGCGGCGGGTTTGGAGCAAAGTACGGTATTCTCGAACCGCTGGCAGCAGCGGCGGCGCTCGCCGTGGGTCGGCCCGTGCGGATCACCCTTGACCGCACAGAAGACTTTCTTACTACCACCCCCTCGCCGGCCAGCACGATCACGCTCAAGCTCGGCGCGACCCGCGATGGCACGCTGACCGCGCTCGTAGCCGAGATCGTGAATGATAATGGCGTCTACCCATTTACGCTCGGCGGGATTATGAGCACGCTGCTCGGCGGCTACTACCGCTGTCCTAACGTGCAGATCGATGTGATCGAAGTGCTGACCCACAAGCCGCAAGCCGGCGCCTACCGCGCTCCCGGTGCACCACAGGTAACCTTCGCCATCGAGTCGGCGATGGATGAATTAGCCCACAAGCTGGGCCTCGACCCGCTGGAGCTACGGTTGCGCAATGCGGCCACTACTGGCGATCCAATGGGCAATAACGATCCGTGGCCGTCGATAGGCTTGACCAAGGTGCTCGAAGTCGCCGCTCACCACCCGCTCTGGCGCGAACGCCAACCGGGTAGCGGGATTGGACTGGCAATCGGCGGCTGGCCGTGCGGCATGTCGCCGGCTGCGGCGATTTGCCGCGTCGATACCGACGGGGTTGTCCGCGTGCATGTCGGATCGGTTGATATTTCCGGCGTCAACAGCAGCTTTGTGCTGGTTGCCGCAGAGATTCTGGGGGTGCCGCCAGAGCAGGTTGAGATTGTGGCTGGTGATACGCGCAGCGGGCCGTTTGCCGGGCCGAGCGGCGGTAGCCAGATTACCTACAGCGTGGCCAGCGCAGTGGCCGCCGCCGCACGTGAGGCGCGCCGGCAGTTGTTGGAAATAGCCGCTGATATGCTCGAAGCGCGGGTTGATGACCTCGATATTCGCGAAGGAATGGTGCAGATTCGCGGCGTTCCCGGACGCGAGTTGCCGATCGGTGAGGTGGCAAAGCGAGCCGAGGAGCAGGCTGGTGGGCCGGGGCCGATTGTGGGTGATGGAAAAGCCGCCCCCGCCGAGAATGCGCCCGGCTTTGTCGCTCATATCGTGCAGGTTGAGGTCGATCGCGAGACAGGCAGAGTGAAACCGCTGCGTTACGTTGCAATCCAAGATGTCGGCTTCCCGCTCAACCCGCTGATGGTCGAGGGCCAAATCCACGGCGGCGCGGCGCAAGGGGTGGGTTGGGGTCTCTACGAGGCGCTGCGCTACGATGAGCGCGGCGAGTTGCTGACCGCTAGCTTGATGGACTACACCCTGCCCCGCGCTGCCGACCTCCCCTCGTTCGAGGCGGTGCTGGTAGAGAACCCGGCTCCCAATGGCCCCTTCGGCGCACGCGGCGTTGGCGAACCGCCGATCACCGCTGGGGCGGCGGCGATTGCTAATGCCATCCGCGATGCGACCGGCGTCCGTATCTATGAGCTGCCGATGCGTGATGAGGTGGTATGGCGGGCGTTGCAGCAGGGTTGATCACGAGTCGCAGATGGCATCGAGCAACCGAGAGGAAATTAGGATTAGGGCGGGTTTGTAACCCGCCCCTCACGTCTCGTGCCCTGTCTTACCGGCTCAGCCTCGGCGCATTTTATCCCAACCTGTCCTCACCCCCGCGCAGCGCGGGCTTGACGGACAATCTCTTCGATCTGGCCGAGGTGATCGTAGGCGTGGGCAAGGCCGAGCGCATAGCGACCACGGGCATCAACCGGCGGCGCACCGGGCCATGGTTCGACCAGATAATCGAGGTGGGGCTGATCTGGCCACATCTGCAACGATGCGTGCAGCATACGCCGACTCTCGGCTAGGCGCTGACGTACCTGCGCCATCGTTGTCACCGTCTCCCACGGCACTTCGTAGCGCGAGCGGCCATGAAAGTGGACACCGCGCGCCATTTCGGCAGCTAGAAAGGCCGACTCTTCACATGACGCGGTGAGATGAACGATCACATGGCCGAGTGTCCATGCTTGGTTGACGGCGCTCGGATCGCTGGCGAAGGGATCGTTGGCGTTGGGATCAACCGGCTGGAAGGTAACGTCGGCATCAACGCAATCGGCGATTAGCCGTTCGATGGTATCGTACATCTCGTCGGTTTCGGCATGCAAATCGGTGACAGTCATATCGCCGACAATTTCTTGCATGGTGCGTTCGCGACGGTAGAGCGCGGCATAGTCGAGCATAGCAACACCTCTGAGTGTAAGCAGATATAACGACGAACGATAGAGCGTTCAGCCTCCCAACCGTTCGAGCAATTTACAGTAGGCGATCTGGCCCTTGCGGAAGCTGCTGAGACGGAAGAATTCATCAGGTGAATGCACCCGCTCGTCGTCAAGACCAAAAGCAAAGCTGCTCGTATAAGCGCCGAGCTGACGCTGGAAGAGCGTACAGACTGGAATCGAGCCGCCACTGCGCACATAGTACGGTTCACGCCCGTACATCTCGACCAGCACCTCGCGCACAGCTACATTACCCGGATCGTCTTCGGGAATGAGGTAGGGATAGGCTTGGAAAGCGAGCGGTGTTACCGTCACCGTGACGCCGGGAGGAGTGTGGCGCTTAATGTGGGCTTGGAGCAGATCAAGAATGACCTGCGGGTCTTGATCGGGCACAAGGCGACAGGTAATCTTGGCGTGGGCTTCGGCGGGCAGCACTGTCTTAATCCCCTCTTGCTGAAAACCACCCCAGATACCGTTCACCTCCAGCGTCGGGCGCACCCATTCCCGCTCGCGGGGAGTGAAGCCGGCCTCACCAAACAATGCCGGTACGCCAAGCGTCTCTTTCAATTTCTCTTCGTCGAAGGGAATGGCAGCGATCCGTTCGCGGTCAGCAGGGGTGAGTGGCCGCACCTGATCGTAGAAGCCGGGGATCGTGATCATGCCATCTGCTGAACGCATCGAGGCGAGTATCTGCACCAGCGCGTGGATCGGATTCTGTACCACGCCGCCGTACATCCCCGAATGCAAATCCATCTTAGCCGCGCGGACATCAATCTGAACGCCGCAACCGCCGCGCAACCCGACTAAAATCAGTGGCTGCTCTTCACTCCACTGACCACCGTCAGCGCTGAGCACCATATCGCAGGCAAAGCGCTCGCGTTCGTGTTGGAGGAAAGCGGGAATCTGGGGGCTGCCGATCTCCTCTTGGCCCTCAAAGAAGAACTTGACGTTCACCGGCAGCGCACCACTGCTTTGCAAGAGCGCCTCAACCGCCAAGATCGGGATCAGCATATTGCCTTTGTCATCGCTCGCACCACGAGCATAGATGCGGTCATGCTCGATATGCGGCTCGAAGGGCGGGTGCGTCCACAAGTGGAGCGGGTCAACCGGCTGTACGTCGAAGTGGCCATAGATCAAGACGGTCGGCTTGCCGGGGGCATGCAGCCAATCGGCGTAAACTACCGGGTGACCGCCCGTGGGCAGGATGGCAACGTGCTCCATCCCGGCTGCGCTCAGCCGGTTGGCAACCCACTCGGCAGCGCGTAAGACATCGTCGGCATGGGCCGAGATGGCAGAAACACTGGGAATTCGCAGAAAATCGATCAACTCGTTGAGAAAACGGTCTTGCTGCTCGGTGAGATAGCCTTTCCAGTCTAGCATAATGGTCAACTCTCCTCTACAATAGAGATAGGCGGACGCACAGCTTTCGCCCCGATACCGACATTATACCGGAGAATACTATGGCGACATTGCTTGCGCGTCCAATATTTCAATTGCAACAGATCGGCGTTATCGTAGCCTTAGCGGCGACAGTAGCGATCAATGCGCTGGCCAATACTTTGCCGCTCAACGGACAGACCACAGCCGCTATCTCGGATCAGTACCCGCTCTTGATCACGCCGCCGGGGTATGTGTTTGCCATCTGGGGGCTGATTTACACCGGCTTGATCGGCTACGCCATCTATCAGGCGCTGCCGGGGCAGGCGAGCAATCCCCGTCTGCGTGCGGCTGCACCGTGGTTTTGGCTAAGTTGCGCCGGTAACATTATCTGGCTTTTGGTGTGGCACTACAACTTACCACTGTTCTCGTTACCGGCAATGGTGAGCGTACTGATCGGCCTCATTGGGGTCTACCTCGCGTTACGCAGCCACGGAACGCCTACCGCTGGCGAACGCTGGCTGGTGCGACCAACGTTCAGTATCTATCTAGGGTGGATCTGCGTGGCCACGCTGGTCAATGGCAGCGTCTTTTTGTACGAACTGGGCTGGCGCGATACTGGAACCGGCGGCATTGCCAGCACCATCGTCTTGCTAGCGCTGGCTGCTGGTTTGAGCTGGTGGTTTGCCCGTCGCTGGGGTGATGGTGTGTTGCCATTGGTTATCGCATGGGCCGCCAGCGGGATTGCGCTGAAACAATCTGCGATCGCGCCGCTGGCAGTGGTCGCGTGGGGAGTGGCGGCAATAGCATTGGTTGCAGCGACGGCAGCGTATGTTTCGCAGAACGTACAGACGCAAGGGGTGCAAAGACACCGAGACGGGTAACACAAAGGCGCGAAGGGCGCAGCGGGCACAGGGAGGGGAGATAGACACCGCCCCAGCCCTACCCTAGCAGCAGCGCACCGCCCGCGACGCGGGCTATTGGCCCTCGCCCTCGCCCCCGCTGGGTGAGAGATTAGGGATAGGGATCATAGCTCCAACCCAATCTCGTCAGCTTCCCGTAATCTATCGGTTGGCAAGCAACTAGCGCAATCATCGTTCGTAAGCGTGGAAACGTTGATTTTTCGTCAAAACGGAGGCGCTTATGCCGATGATCAACCGCTCGTTGCTCACTCCCTTCACCCTTGTCTTTGCCGGCGCGCTGGCGCTGATCATTGGAATCTGGAGCTGGCCAGCCGGCGCACAAACAGCGACCCTCACCGTCTCACCCACCGTTGCTCACCAAAACAGCATTGTCACCCTTAGCGGCAGCGGCTTTTTACCCGACGAAACGGTCAGTATCTGGATTACCTATCCAGATTACACCGTCTACGGCGTTACTACTGTGACTATTGACAAACAAGGACGCTTCAACCATCCTTACGTACCCGATTTTCTCGGTGCCACCTTCACTCCCACCGGTCGTTACACCTACACAGCGCACGGTTGGCAGAGCGGGCGAGAAGCGTATGCGAGCCTTGAGGTCGAGATTGCGCCGGCCCCCGGCGTAACGGCTGGCGTACAGTTAACAGTTGATAAGCCAGCGCAAGCGCAGGGGGCAACCTTTACCTTCAGCGGCAGCGGCTATCGAGCAGGAGAGCAAGTTGCCCTCTGGCTGCGCTACCCGAACAATGGTGTTGCCGATCTCGGCACTCAGACCGCCGATCAACAAGGACGGATCGGACTCACAATCGCTAGCAATGGCATCCCGGTAGGGCGCTACGCGTTGACCGCACGCGGCTTGCAGAGCGGCGGCAACGGCATTGCCGATTTCGAGGTTTTGGTTGGCGATACACTCCGCCCGCGCGGCAACGCCACGCTCACGGTCGGGCCGGGCAGCAGCCAGCAACGTAGCGCGGTGAGCTTGAAAGGCAGCGGTTTTCTGCCCGGTGAAGTGGTCACTATCTGGGCCACCTTGCCCGATTACTCGACCGAATGGCTCGGTGATGTGACAGCGACTGGTGATGGTAGTTTCGCTGCTGAACTGTATCTGAGCGAGCAAGACCCGACTGGCCGGTACGCGATCAGCGCCTACGGTAATCGTAGCGAACGACGCGCGGTAGCAGAGTATACGTTGCTACCGGGACGGTAGAGCCGTTGTAGTGCAGAGCGTAGAGCCGGTGCAGGGCACCGGCTCTACCGTTTAACTGCTCTTCATCTGTGCTTGACCTCGTCATCACAACGGCTTCATCAAGGTAGACTACACTCACCACGGGAACTACACAATGGGGAAGGAGTATAACCCGTGACATCGCTCTACAACGCTGCTGATCTGCATATCCATACTACGGCTAGCGACGGCGCCGCCTCACCAGAGGCGGTGTTGTCGTATGTAGCGGAGGAAACTGACTTACGTGTGATCGCAATTACCGACCATAACACGCTCGAAGGCGCATTCGCGGCGCGCCGGTTAGCGCTGCGGTATGGAATAGACGTGATCGTAGGATGTGAAATCTCGACCGCGATCGGGCACGTGTTGGCACTGTTCATCGAGCAACCGATCCCTGCCGGGCTCGATCTGGCTACAACGGTCAGGTTCGTGCATGAACAGGGCGGGCTGGCGTTTGCCGCCCACCCCTTCGGCGCGCTGGTCGCATCGGTGGGGCGGCAACACCTGCTCGGCCCCGAACGCACCGATCTTAACTGGCACCTCCTCGATGGTGTCGAGGTATTCAATGCTAGTCTGTGGAACCCGGCCAACAACCGGCGCGCAGCACAGAAAGCGCAAGCGCTGGGATTAACCGCCATTGGCGGCAGCGACGCTCACGATCTGGCGATGATCGGCTACGGGCGCACCCTGTTTGCTGGGACGAGCGCCGCCGATCTGCGGCGGGCATTGCAGCGTGGCGAGACGCAGGTGATCGGGCATTATTGGGGATGGCGAGGGGTGGCCGGCGTGGTGCGGGAACGGGCGCTACGATCGCGCCCATTCGCCGAGAGCTGGGCCGGTTTCAAAAAAGATGGTCGGCAACAGGTCTAACCGTCGGCTGAGCCATGGCAGGGCGGTTTGCAATAGTCGCCGGCGCAACCGGGTGGGAAACAGGAAGCTGAGCACAGCCCGCGCGCGGGTCGAGCGCGGCGGTTGACGGCGGGCTAACGCCACCAGCCGGGCCGCCAGCCGGGCCCGCTGCCAGACTACACCCGGTGAGCGTTCCCAGCGCGCCAAGAATGAGGCTAACTCATCAAGCTCAAGCGGCGGGAAATCGGTGCGGCCAGCCCAGCGCATACGATGTTGTTGCATCGCCGCGCGCAGCATCGTTGCTGCCTCACCGAGATCGCAACGCTGATGACCGCGCGCCTGCGCCGCCAGCGGCAGCAAGAGCGCGCGCACCCGCCACGCAATGGTCAATGCATCAACCAAATAGTCGAGACTCGTGACGAGTTGTTGCACTAGCGGATCACCCTCTGGCGCCGCCGCTGCCACAGCAGCGCGCAGTTGCTGCGCACGCTGCACCGCCCACTCTGCCTGCGCAATCACCGGCTCAACGTCACCCACCAATTCGGCCAAATAGACCCAGACCGGCAAGGCAGCGGTGGGGCGCATCCACCAGACCCACAACAACGAAGGCACGACCATCCCGCCAATCCGTTGCATCCCCGGCGCGTGGCCCAGATACCATCCCTGCTCGATCAACCGCTCTGACTCCACATAGGCAGCCGTCACGGCGCGCACGAAAGCGGAATCGTAGCCGGCTAACCGTTGCTGAAACCACTCGCTCACAAACTGCTCGGCGTCACGTTCGGGATGTATCGCGAGGGCCGCCGTCAACGCACTGCTAGCCTCTGTCCACAGGTTCCAGCCATTTGGCCCCACCGATGCACCGCCGCCGCCCCAACCGCCGGTGCTGTTCCAAGCCCACACCCCCACACACTGCGGATCGCGAGCCGCGCGCCGGATAGCGGCGCTGTGCAAGCCAACCAACCCCGCCGGAACCAAGCCAAATAGCTCATACTCACGCCGGTTTTGCAGCTCGACGATCTGGCGCGGGCCGGGCAGGCCCAAGGTCGGATTGGGCGGTAACAGCCGGAAGAAATCGGCCGGCGTATGCTTGATCGAGACCAACAGATGCGGATCGCGCTGATCGGAAAAAACGGCGGCGTAGCGTTCCGGCGAACAGATCAGATCACCCGCCTCACCGATACCGAGCGTCCATGTGCGCATGATCAAGTGACGGTCAAACTGAGTACACACCGGCAACAAGGTTGCGATCAGATGACGAATCGCGGCCACCTCGTGGTAGATCAGATGGCCGGTATAGCCAGCCACATCGTGCGCACCGCCCGTCTCGCCGATCCGCACAATCACACCGTTCACCATCGGCAACGCGGTAAACAGATCGATCAACGCTGCCCGGTTGAGCGCCGCTACCTGCGGGTTATCAGTCGCGATTGGCCCAACAACACGGCGCAAATCATTGGTCATCCATTGCATATCGCAGGTTACGTAGACCTGCATCCCGCGCGCAGCGGCATCGTGCAGCAGTGGCAACAAGGCTTGCCGGTAGGCAAGTGCGCGCAAGCGAAAAGGACTATTGGGCGCATAGTATTGCTGGGGTGCCTGATCAAATGTGACCAAGTGGGCCAGATTATCGATGACGATGCCGGTATACCCCTGTGCCTGCACCGCCGCTAGATAGGTACGCGCCCGCTGGACGCCACGCTGCAAGCGCACTTGATCAACATACGGCAGTACTGGCAGATCGATCTGGCAAAAGGGAAACGACGACCAATTCCGCACCGGGGCCGATTGATCGATAAACGGGCCATTGATATCGACGAGACGAAGTGAGAGCGTCATGGTTGAAACCTGTTTATACAGACAGCGCAGCACCTAGCTTGCAAGGGCAGCAAGGGCAGAGCGTGGCTCTGCCCGTACTAGCTGGCATCAAGATTTTGTTAAGTAATGATTATATCTGGTTGAAGAGAAAGCTCAAGGGGAAAACAGGCAACGGCGGGGAGAGGAATTATCTAGTGATCGGCGCGAGCGAACCTTACCCGCTGTCGCACCAACATAGCGCGCGGCAGTTTACCTGCCGCACGTCATACCAACGTATCGTTCGCGGCCATCCGAATACTGGCGCATCAATCGATAGGCGCGCGGCAGTTTACCTGCCGCACGTCATACCAACGCATCTTCCCACGCTACGACACATCAAACTGACGCGAACGCGGCGCGGGGATATACTCAACCGAAGGGCGGCGCTGGGCAGTTTGCGGATACAGCGCCATAATCTGGTAAATCTCATCGGGCATCTCGGTGCTGATCGGCAAACCCAATTCACGCGCCTCATCAACCGTAATCGGATAATCGTGCGTCCACACGCCGCTGGCCAGCGTATGGGCCACTTCTTCCGCCTGCTCAACCGTCATCTTATCACGCAGCAGCTCGCAAACCGTGCGCTTCACCTGCCGGATCGCCTTCTCGGCGATGTCAGCCATCATCAGCGTCTCATCATCAACTTCGCTGAGCGGCTTGCGTTCAAGCACGCGCAAGATCGATGCCGCCGGATGCTGGCCCAATTGGGGGTCAACCGGCCCCAACACCGCGTTCTCGTCCATCACAATCTCATCGGCGGCGAGTGCAATCAGGGTACCACCCGACATTGCGTAATGCGGTACAAACACCGTCACCTTAGCCGGATGCTTCTGGAGCGCGCGAGCGATCTGCTCGGAAGCCAGCACCAAGCCGCCGGGGGTATGCAGGATCAGATCAATCGGAATATCGCGATCAGTCATCTTGATCGCCCGCAGCACCGCCTCTGAGTCTTCGATGCTAATGTAGCGCACCAGCGGAAAACCGAGCAGGCTCATCGTCTCTTGGCGATGGATCAGTGCAATCACCCGACTCTTGCGCTTCCGCTCCAACTGTTCAAGCAAACGCTGGCGGGCGGCATCGAGCATGCGCTGCTTAATCACCGGCTGTAAGGATGTGATAATGAAAAAGAGCCACAACAGCGAAAAAAAGTCCATAGCTCACCTCTGCACAAGCCATCACCATGGATAATACTGGTCACGATAGTAACGCCGCACGTAACGCCGTTGCCGGAAGAGCGGAGCCAGCGCCAAACCGGCGACAAAGCCACCGATGTGTGCCCACCACGCCACGCCACCCATCGCCTGCACGTCGATCAGGATGGAAAAGACGCCATTCGCCAGTTGGGAAATAAACCACAAACCGAGATACACTACCGCCGGAATCTCGATCAACCATGGTAAGAAAAAGATGGGCACCAGCGTGATCACGCGGGCCGAGGGGTAGAAGAGCAAGTAAGCAGCCAACACGCCACTCAGTGCGCCGCTAGCACCAACTGTTGGAATTGGTGAAGCTGGGTTGAAAAAGACGTGGGTCAACGCCGCTGCCACCCCACAGAGCAGATAGAAGATCAGATAACGCTGGCTACCCATGCTGTCTTCAACGTTATCGCCAAAAATGTAGAGCGCCAGCATATTGCTGAACAGGTGAAACCAGCCACCATGCATAAACATCGAGGTAAAGACGGTGATCAGCTCAGTCGGGTCGAGCGGGTTAGCCAAAAAGCGGGCCGGCACCAACGCCAACGCAGCAATCCAAGCCTCAGCAAGGCGAGCATCGCGCGCCATGAAGAAAAAGACCACAACATTCGCGACCAGCAAGGCCCAATTGACTGCCGGAAACGAGCGTGAGGGAATCGTGTCTTTCAATGGCAACATAGTGGCTCCGTTGATTGCGCAGCGATAGCGCTTCGAGGGCGGTATTGCATCATCCAATTGGTGGGCAAACCCTCTGTCTGCAGGATTTCACTCCGGCCTCAGCTAGGAGTGAATGCTTCATCAGAGTAACACATCTTGCGGGTGGTATGTACAACACCTTAGACCCGGATTGGCACAGGTGGGAACGGATTGACACGGTTAGACAAGCTTAGCGAATCCGTGTCAATCCGTCGTATCTGTGCGTATCCGTGTTCCATTCACACTACCCCCGCTCACACACAACCTTCAACCGCTGCATCTGCGCTTTAGCGTCAAGTTGCATCAGCGGCGCGATGGTCAGCGGCCAGATCAGATCGAGACCGGGCACCTTGAGGCGATATTCGATCCGGTTTTGGATGAGGGTCTGATCAGTGCGGCCCTGCCATGGCAGCCAATGCCATGCATCGAACCCCTCCCAGAAGCCATCGAAGGCCCACAACACTAGACCGGGCCGCCGTTCGGCCACCACATAGCCGGCTTCGAGCAACGGGCCAACCCCGGTGAGGCGTAACCGCCACGGCGCACCAACATCAAATCGCCAACCATCGAGTGGCGTAAACTGCACCGCCGGCGACATCCAACGCTCCATAAGGGTTTGGTCGGTCATCACCTGCTCGACCCGATCCATTGGCGTATTGACCATCACAAATTCCTCGAGGAGGTAGGGAAAGGGAGAGGACATAGCGTTCGTTCCTTGTCTTGTGGAGACGCACGGTTGTGCGTCTTTACGTCTAAACGTCTGGTAATGACCAGATGCCGAAATTATCGAAATGCACCTCGACTCCGCCCTCTTCACGGTAGCACGTTGTCGAGACGCCAATCCGGCCAGAGGCGAAGGTGGCGTCACGGAGATCACCAACTAAGACGCCGTTGATGAACAAGCGGATGCGATCGCCTTGCTTGATCACGCGCAAGCGGTTGACACCGCCAATCGTTGTAAACAGACGAGGATCGCCCTCGGCCAGCGTTACCAGTTCGCCTTCAGCCGGCACGGTAAAGAGCCGATAATAATCGATAAAGAATTCAAACTTGTACATGCCAACGTCACGGCGTTGACTAAAGACCAGACTGCAACTCCCGTCACCACCGCCACGCGCGATATGACAATCGACTTCGGCAATGAAGTTGGTGAACGCGCTAAGTTCATACAACTCATACGAGGTGCCGCGTCCCGTCCAAAGCACCTTAAAGACACCATCTTCGATCAGGTCGAGTTCGATCTCTTGGAAAACGCCGGTAAACCATGCGTTTCGATTGTCAACAAATTCATCGTAAAACACCCGCCGCGAATTAGCAAACAACGCACTCACTTCAGCCTCGATTGCCTGCGCGGTCTGGGTAGGGGCCAGTAACACCTGCGCTTGTGCAGTCTGGGTAGGGGCCAACAGCGCTTGCGCCTGCACGGTCTGGGCTTGGGAAGTACGAGCCAGTACCGCTGCGCCGAGCGGAGTGGGCTGGCCAGCGACGCCAGCTACCGGTGTAGCGGTTGGCAACGGGGTAGCAGTAGCCGCTTGGCGAGGGGTAGCAGTGACGGTGGCGGTTGTGGCAGTGGTGGTTGGTCGATTCATCAAGACCAACCAAATCCCCCCACCCACAACCAGCAATCCGATTAGACCAATGACAACGAAGAGCACGATCTTGCCCATTGCGCGCGATGACGCAGCGAGCGGCGGGGATGGTACGGGTGTGAAAGGGGGTGGTGGAGCCGGTACTACCGGCGACGACTGTTCCGACATTCGCGCGCCGCAATTGGCGCAAAACCGTTCGCCTGCCGGCACCGGTAATCCGCATTGCGGGCAATAGCGTGATTGAGACATGGAGGTTACTCCGTAAGTAGGGTTTGCGGCCACTTTTTGGGTCTATCCTACAGCGTATGCGTTTGGCAATTGTCGTTACACGCTCAGAATAGCATAAAGGGACACTCAACCTCACAGGAAGCTGAAGGGCTGGGATCACCCGTACCCCTCGCTCCTCCTCCGCTGAGAAAGAGGACTGGGGGATTAACGCAAAGGGTGCAAAGCTAGGGTAGTGATTATCCTCCGCCTCCTTTGCACTCTCTGTGGTAAA
Organism: uncultured Chloroflexus sp.; assembly: GCF_938091255.1. Taxonomy (NCBI): domain Bacteria; kingdom Bacillati; phylum Chloroflexota; class Chloroflexia; order Chloroflexales; family Chloroflexaceae; genus Chloroflexus; species uncultured Chloroflexus sp. Next base: position 32,218 of record NZ_CALLJH010000024.1, on the reverse strand, counting down.
AATGCCCTCGTTCCTACCACGGGAGCGAGAGAGGGTCGCTGCTTGCTTGCGCTCAAGCAGTGCCACACTCCCCCTCACACCCGCGCCACCCGCACCACTACACCGACTCGTTCCTGATACGCTGCGGCAACGCGCCGCACCTCAGCTTCGGCGTCGCTGGGGCCAAAGACGAGTACCGTGGCGTGGGTGGTCGCAACCGGCTGGCGGGCGCCGAAGATGGCCGGCGTGGTGAGCTGTTCGATAATGGTATCGGCGTGCGGATCGGTCAAGCCGAGCGCCGCCTGTTCCCAGTGGCTTTGGGTGAGGAGTTCGCCCACCAGCCGTAGATCGTCGTCGCGTTGGGCACGGCTGGCAGCAGCGCGCAGCAACGCTAGCGCGAGGCGGGCCCGTTGTTGCTCGGCGAGAGCGAAGGCGGCCAACGCTGCTGGCGGCGAATGATGGGGATACGTACTGGGGGGAGGAGTCGTCGGCAAGCGGGACCGTTGATGGCGAATGAAGTCGCTTATTGAAAGGCTGGCCAACGCTGGTTCACCATCGCGCGCGCCGAGCAGACGCTCGATGTGCGTGAGGGCCGCGCGCACCCGCGCCAGATGCTGGCGCGGCTCATCACCCACTTGCATAGCCCAAAACGCACAACCGGCGGGGAGATGGGCACTTCCACTGATATGCGCCATCAGTGGATTGACGATGACCAGCTCATTGACCGGCGCACAGATAGTCGTGAGCGTACCGATCAGCTCAGCACCGGTACTACGCCGATCGAGGCGGGCCAGCCCCTCGGCGCAGGTAATGGCCAATTCGCGTGGGGCAAGGTGAATGCTGTACGCCTGCACCAACGCCTTGGCGACAGCGGCGATCACACTGGCAGCCGGCATAAACGCATCCACCGGTTGCAGCATTACCCGCGCGCCGCCGCCAAAACGGGCGAATTCTTCGCGCATCAACGACACCCACGCCATCAGCGCCGGCCCCCACCATGGGCTGCGCGGCGGTTGGTGCAGGTCGATCTCAATGACAGCATCAGCGTATTCGCGTGGCCCGCTCGGCAGAAACAGCGCAGTGCAAGGGATTGAGTCGGTACGCTGGCCGCTGCGAAACCGGATGATCGGTTCGGGATCGGGCTGGAGCGCAACCATAACACTACTACTGCCCGGCCACAGCAACGACAAGATGCCCGCTTCGGCAACAACGCCGCTAAACAGATCCACCCACCCCGGCGCTTGCGTTACCGTAATCGAGCGGTCACGGTCGAAAAATCCGCCCCGCTCGGCATAGGCTTGGTGAGTGAAGCGGTCAAGATGATTGGACATGCCATGCTATCCGTACACTACAATGTAAAACCGCACGGCTGTGCAGCCACACGACCATGAAGCGCTATAACGCATGGCCGTGCGTCGCTACGATCTACCGTGCAGCCATAATCGTCGCCCCCAACGACGCAGCAAGGTCGGGAAAGTGTAATCCTCGCAAGGTGATGGCACAAATCCCTTCGCCGCGCCGGGTGAGACGATCGATCACGTGCGGATCACCCGAATCGGGCCCACGCAACACGATCTCACTCTCACCAAGCGGAATTCGCACTTCCGCAGGAGCAGCTTGGGGGTTCATACCGAGCAACGCAGCGTAACGACCGGCGCTAGCAACCAAATCGGTCACCGCGACAACCACCTCGGCAATCCCACGCGCACCGTTGCTGTGGCCCCAAAAATCGGCATCAGGCACACGATACGCCCGATCGGTGACATCACCACAGAGAAACGGTAAATCAGGACTAGGCGGCCACGCCGTCTCCCACGCGAGGCTGATGCCATCGGGCCGGATGCGCCCGCCGGGAACCGGGCCGTTCATCATCAGGCCGCGATCAGCAGCAGCAGCCACCGCAATCGTGGTGTTATTTGTCAAGAGAGCAAAATCGATCAACCCCGGCCCGGCTGCCACATGCCGCCACCAGCGATGTTCGGGGGCAGGGCGGCGAAAGGCGAGCAGTTCGAGATAGGTGCCATCGGGGAAGCTGATCAGCGCATTGTGGGTCGCGCCATCGGCATGTTCGCCGCCGGGAGCAACCACAAAACCGGCCGCAGTATATGCCGCCACAGCCGACGGCAACTGCTCTACCAAAATAACCACGTGATCGAGGGAATGGATCATAGCAACTCCGTAGCGATCGGCAGCGGCCCATTGTTGCAAAGGTATCTTGCTTCATTATAATCGACACTACAGCAAGCACGTACTACCAAAGCAAGGGGGCACACGATGAGCGACGAACGTTTTACTGCGCTGGTGGTAGAAGAAGGGGCCGATGGCCGGCGGGTCGAGTTTCGTGAATTGCCGTTGAGCGCACTCCCGCCCGGTGAGGTATTAGTCAGAGTAGCCTATTCAACCCTCAACTACAAAGATGGCTTGGCTATCACCGGCAAAGGTAAAATCTTGCGCAGCAGCCCATTAGCGCCGGGGATTGATTTTGCCGGCACCGTTGTGGAATCAGCCGATCCGCGCTACCAACCCGGCGACCAAGTGGTATTGACCGGCTGGGGGGTCGGTGAGCGGCATTGGGGTGGTTATAGCCAATATACGCGGGTGAAGGGTGAATGGCTGGTGCCGCTGCCCACCGGTATGAGCTTGCTGCATGCCATGACGCTGGGCACTGCTGGATTTACCGCTATGCTGTGCGTACTGGCCCTCGAACGGCACGGCTTTGTCGCCGGTCGTGAAGTACTCGTCACTGGTGCAGCCGGCGGTGTAGGGAGCGTAGCAGTGGCGTTGCTGGCCAAAGCTGGGCACACGGTGATCGCCGCCACCGGCAGACCCCACGAAGAATCGTACTTGCGCGAACTTGGCGCGAGCGGCATCCTTGACCGCAATACCCTCAGTGCGCCCGGTCGTCCGCTCGAAAGCGAACGCTGGGGCGGCGCAGTTGATACGGTTGGCGGCGCAGTGTTGTCTGGTGTGTTACGTTCGATGGCGATGCGCAGTGCGGTTGCAATTTGCGGCAATGCCGGTGGTGCCGAATTTACTACCTCTGTCTATCCCTTCATTCTGCGCGGCGTCACGATGATCGGTATCGAGTCGGTGATGGTGCCACGCGAGGAACGTCTCGCCGCATGGGAGCGTATGGCCCGCGATCTGTCGCCGGAACTGCTCGATCGAATGACCACCGTCATTCCATTTGCCGAGCTGCCGGCTTATGCTGAACAGATCACTAATGCCCAGACCCGCGGGCGAGTGGTGGTAGATGTCAATCGATGAAGCGCGCGCGGTGCGCTTGCACCTGCCTCAGACGAGGGCAAACGAAGGATAGGTTTGCCACTCTGCTATCCTTCACCCCTGCTCCACTGGCTGGAGCAGGGGTGAGACGTGTTACTGCTCAATTGCGATTAATGGGTCTACTAGCTTCCCGTTCACGCATCCGCTTGCCCAACTGCTGTACCGCTTTGATACAACCTTAGCCAAGAAATAATCTGTTTATAATACTTTCATAACCCTAGCCGTTTAGACTGCCTACAACGATGCAACAGCATCGCTAGTTCTCCCTACATAGGAGGATGTTTTGTATGCGGTCGCTCAAGCTTTTGTTCATCACGACGATTGCGGCATTGGTTTTAGTGGCTTGTGGTGCTAGTGGAAACACGGGTGGAAACACTACCTCGAATACAAACACACCAGTCACCATTGTATGGTTACCAAATGAATCGGGCGCTGAATTAAAAGATGCACGTGAGGCAATCGGTGCAGTCATCAGCGAAACACTTGGTCGCCCCGTCGAACATCGCACTACAACCGATTACTTGATTGCAGTTGAAGCCATCGCAAATAACACGGCTCACCTCGGCTTTTTCGGCGCTGAAGCCTACGTTCAGGCGCACGACAAGAATCCAAAAGTTATCCCATTGGTCATTCCTAGCGGTACTGATGGCCGGCTCGAAACTGCGGTCTACTATAGCTGGCTAGCAGTTGCTCGTGGTCAAGAGGGTAACTATCAAGAGAATGGCGTCTACAAAATCGACAATATTCAGGGCAAGCGCTTTGCCTTCGTCTCGAGCAGCTCAGCCTCCGGCTTCCGCGTACCAGCGGCGACGATTGTCAAATACTTCAGTCAGAAGGAAAAGTGGAAAAATCTGACCCCCGACGATCTCATCGAAGGTGGGCAGAATAAGTTCTTCAGCGACGTGCAGTTCGGCGGTTCGCATCAGGGTGCGGCAGTTGCCTTGCTGTCTGGCGCCGTCGAAGTAGCTTCGTTCTGTGACGTTTGTGTTCAGAACTACGTCGAGCTGGTATCGGGCGTAGAGAATCAACCCGGCGCCGTGTATCGCGTGCTCAATAATGCTAGTGAGCCGTTTGATAAGTTTCCCGGCGCTGAGTTTGTTATTATCGCTTCAGTGCCGGTAATCAGTGCGCCCTTTGTGGCCAATAGCAGCCTGCTAACCGCCGATGAGATTAAGCGTCTGCAAGACAAGCTGACCTCAGATGAGGTGACCAATAACCCCCGCATCTTTGCTACGAAGGCCGAGATTGATGCCGGCTTCCGCCCGCTCTTGCGCAAGACGAAGGACGAGCGCTTCTTGGTCGTTGATGACTCCTTCTTCAACCCAATTCGAGAGATGCGCTAAACAGCATTCGTCACTATACGCAACAATGATGTTGGAGCTGAACGACATGTTTCAGCTCCAACGTTATACTCAATACGCACGAAAAGGGGTTCTATGAGCTTGCTTGAAGTCGATGCCGTCACTAAGCGTTATGGGCCAGAGACATTAGCGCTCGATTCGGTCACTTTCTCAGTCCAACCCGGCGAATTTGTCGCGATTATTGGCCCTTCGGGGGCAGGGAAATCGACATTACTACGGTGTATCAACCGGCTGATCGATATTACCGCTGGTGATATTCGGTTCGCCGGCGTTAGTGTACCAACACTGCGCGGTTCGGCCCTCCGCCGCCATCGCATCCAGATTGGGATGATCTTTCAACACTATAACCTTGTTAATCGCCTCAGCGTGCTCGAGAATGTGTTGCACGGACGACTCGGCTACAAGAATACGCTGCAAGGCATCCTCGGACTGTACAGCGAGGAAGAGAAGCGTGAGGCAGTGCGCATTCTCGAAACACTCGGTTTGAGCGAGCAGATGTATAAACGTTGCGACCAGCTTAGCGGCGGTCAGAAGCAGCGGGTTGGCATTGCTCGCGCGTTAGTGCAGCAACCGAAAATGCTGCTCTGCGATGAGCCGATCGCTTCGCTTGACCCTAGTTCGGCGAAGGTGATCATGGATACCTTGCAAGAGATTAACCGCTCTACTGGGATTACGGTGCTGGTCAACTTACATCAAGTCGATGTCGCGTTGCACTATGCCAAACGGATCATCGGCATGAATCGAGGCCGCATTGTGTACGATGGCGCACCACACAATCTCAGTAGCGATCAGATCTACCACATCTACGGTTCAGAAGCTGGCGAGTTGATCCTTGATCTGAAGGAACGGTATGCAGCCTAACACCTTTCTGCGCCGCCGTCGTCTGCAATCAATCTTCTTCTTGGCTGTGATTGCCGCTATTACCTACGGCAGTATGGTACTGACCCAATTTGATCTCGTGCAAGGCTTAGGCGTGATTCCACGTGCTTTTGTATGGGCAATTACCAATTTCGTGCCCGACGAACGCGCTTGGTCGCGCTTGCCGCGCATTTTAGAGAAGTTGCAAGAGACAGTGTTGGTTGCGGTGGCTTCCTCAACCATTGCCTCAATCTTTGGCTTAGGGCTAGCTCTGCTCGGCGCCAATACCACCCGCCCGCATCCGTGGTTTAGCTTGCCGGCCCGCGCCATTGCCAGCATTTTCCGCAATATTGATGTGTCGGTATGGGCGCTGATCTTGCTCTTTTCGTTCGGCCAAAGCGGCTTTACCGGCTTTTTTGCCCTCTCTTTTGTCACCTTCGGCTTTATCACCCGCGTGATGATCGAGACGATTGATGAAGTGGGCATTGAACCGGTCGAAGCGTTACGCGCTACCGGGGCTAGCTATGCGGCAATCATTAGCCAGAGCGTCATTCCAGCTTGTTTGCCGCAGTTGATCAGTTGGGTGCTGTACATGATCGAAACGAACATCCGCAGTGCCACCCTAGTCGGTATCCTTACTGGCACCGGTATTGGTTTTCTCTTCGATCTCTACTTCAAGAGTTTTAGTTACGGCTCGGCTAGTCTCGTCGTGCTAGCAACCGTGGTGGCCGTGTTGCTGATTGAAGCGGTATCGAACTATATCCGAAGGACGATCCTCTGATGGAGACGACCTTGACCTCTGGTCGCATTCGCGTGCGACCGCGTACCCGCGCTAACATTGTGCTGCACGTAACGCTCATCGTGTTGGTGTTGCTGACCATCTACGGCTTGGCGACCCTCGATACGCGCAATATCAACATCTTTACTGCCTTTGGCGACATGCTCAATAATTTTCGGATCGTGCTGTTCGAGGCACGGTTGAAAAATTTGAGCTGGTTGGAGCTGTTCCGCGAATTGATGATCACCGTCGCGTTGGGGCTGATCACCACTGTTCTAGGCGCAATCATAGCCTTCTTTGTAGCACTGTTCGCCGCCCAAAATCTGGCTCCGCGCCGGGTCACCGATGCGGTTAAGGCAGTGATGGCCTTCATCCGCGCGGTGCCGACCGTGCTCTGGGTACTGTTTTTTGCAGTCACAGCCGGTCTGGGCAGTATAGCTGCCGTAGTCGGGATGACGTTTCACTCGATCAGCTATTTGGTGAAGGCCTACGCCGAGACCTTCGAGGAGCTAGATGAGGGGGTGCTAGAGGCGTTGCGCGCGAGTGGAGCCAATTGGTGGCAGACGATTTTTCAAGCGGTCGTGCCTTCGTCGGCATCGGCCCTGCTTTCGTGGACGTTCGTGCGGTTTGAGATTAACTTTTCGGTGGCGATTGCGATGGGTGCGACTGCCGGCGCTGGCGGGATCGGGTTCGATATGTTTATGGCTAGCGCCTTCTACCTCGATCTGCGCGAGTTGGGTATCTTTACGTATGCAGTGCTTATTTTCGCCATTCTGTTAGAATGGGGCGCAACCCGGTTGAAAGAGACAGTTGGCGTGAAGCGGCAGGCGTAACGTTTGCAAACCCGCGCAGCAGCCGCGGAAGGAGATTTCTATGCTCACCCCCTCGCATATTTTGAGTTGCAGCCCACCCCACCTCGTTTGCGCATTAGCCGAGCAGGTGCTAGAGCGGTATGACCGCAATGCAGTGACGTTCATTAGCGGCCCGCGCTGCGTGCTGGTGCAGTTGCGCATGATCGAGGGCGTTGGCGAGTCGGTCTTCAACGCGGGTGAGATCCTCGTCACCGAGACACGACTAGAGCTGGCTGGCCAGTTTGGGTTTGGCATGGTGATCGGGCGTGACCCCGATCACGCCACGGCGCTAGCCGTGCTCGACGCGGCGCTGCGCATGCCGGGTGATCCGCATGCCGATTTACGCCTGCGCATCGCCGAGCTGGAGCAGGCACTGAGAACCGCTTACGAACGCCGTTTCGCCGCTGCCGCGGCGACGCGGGTTGAGTTTGAGACGTTTTGATCGACGCAATTACTATTGCGCCGCGCTGATGAACGGGAGCCAAATAGCCACGCAAAGACATAAAAGGCACAAGTCGCTTGCTCCATCCTAGTCCCTCCCTCTGTGAGAGAGGCCGGGAGTGGGGGCCAGATCGGGTTTACTGTCGAGCGCGTAGAGGATGATGTTCAAATCTAACTCTTTGTGATCTTCGCGTACTGTTGCGCCTTTGCGTTAACAACTCTGCGTCTTTATTCGCGTTGTGGCTTTCGCATGGCCCTCATCCCCCGGCCCCCTCCCACCTGACGGCGGGAGAGGGGGAGTCGTGAGGCAGGTAAGTATGGCATTGCTGGCGCGGCATGCAGTAACACTCCCCGTTGGATGAGAAGTCGGGGGTGAGGGCCGGCCCCGGTTCAACCCGTAATTCAGATGATGTATAACCTACTGAGACCCGCCTATGACCATCGTTGCCACGCCGCCTACACCGCTCGAACGCTTCAACAGCCTCGCCTTCCGCGTGCTGCTCGATTGCTTAGCCCGCCCCGGCAAGGTTGGCCGCTTGCCGCCGCCGCCCTTCGCCGATCTGCCGCCGCTGCCGGACGGCACCCTGCCCAACACCGTCGCTGTTGCCGCATGGCTCAGCCTGCTCGACCAGACCGTGAGCTTTGCCCATGCCGTCGGTGCGGAATGGTTGCCGGTTGATTATCCACTAACACGTTGGCTTGCCCTGCGCACGAACGCGCGCCCGGCAGATCCTTCTGCCACCGATTTCGCCCTCTTGCATGATCCGTCTGGGACAACGCTGTTTGGTGACCTCAACATTGGATCACTACTCGAACCCGAACGCAGTTGCACCGTCTTTCTCAGCCTACCAGAGATTGTGCCCAATGGCGCGGCGCTGCGCCTACGCGGGCCGGGGATTGCTACCACCGCTACAGTCGGGTTGCGCGGCGTCGCCCCGACCGAGCTAGCCGCTATTGCGGCCCGGCCAAGCCAGTTTCCGTTGGGGATCGATCTCTTTCTGATTGATCAGCAGGGGCGATGCTTGGGGTTGCCGCGCACGACGCAGATTGAGGTCATCTAAGGAATGAGGGAGTTTTACCGCAGAGAATGCGACGGACGAGGATAAGGAGTAGGGGTGAGGGTGTCCGACCCGCCATACAACTGCTAAGGCGATAAAGGAGCTGGTATGGGATACGTTGCGGTGCGCGGGGGCAGTGAAGCCGTTGCCCGCGCCGAAGAGTTAGTCGCGTGTTTGCGCTTGCTTGGCGGCAGCACACCGCTGCAATTGCCGCAGATCCGCGACCAACTGCGCCACGCCGTCAGCCGGGCTATGCATGAGGGCGCGCTCTACGCGCCGTTGCTGGCAGCGCTGGCGGTTAAGCAGGCCGAAGGCGATAGCATCGAAGCGGCGTTTTTGTTGCGCGCTTACCGCACCACCTTGCCGCGGGCGATGGCTTCGTTGCCGGTATCGGGACGCGAGATGTTCTGTTTGCGCCGGATTTCGGCTTCGTTCAAAGACATTCCCGGCGGCCAGATGCTGGGGCCGGCCACCGATTACCTGATCCGTTTGTTGCAGCCGGCGCTAGCCCACGAAGATGTGCGGGCAGTGATTGCCGCCGCCGAACGCTACACAGCGCTGGTTGAGGCCGGCAGCCCCCAACCCGGCGCGTGGGGCCGCTTCCCCAAGGTGACCGAGTATATGCGGCAAGAGCAGATGATTGTCAATGTTCCTGCCGAACCTGTGCGTGAAGAGCCGTTTGACATCACCCGCGAACCACTCACCTTCCCCTGCCCGCGCAGCGCCCGTCTGCAAGCCATGACCCAAGCCGATACCGGCAGCCTCATGAGTCTGGCCTACAGCAGTACCCGTGGCTACGGCGATGCCCACCCGACACTGGTGGAACTGCGCTATGGCTACCTGCCGGTGCAAGTCGCGCACCCGCTCACCGGCGAACCGATCACTATTGGCGAGATTGAAGCGACCGAGGCCGAAATCGCCTCGAAGGCGCATAGCGTGACGAATCACGCCGAACCGCCGCGCTTCAACGTTGGCTATGGCTTCGCCTTCGGCCAGAGCGAGCTGAAGGTGATGAGCATGGCCATTCTCGATAGCGTGTTGACCCAAGCCCGTGCCGGCAGTCTCGCTGGCGAGTCGGGGCCGGCGGCCAACGAGGAGTTTGTCTTGCTGCATACCGATGGAATCGAAGCCAGCGGCTTCGTCACCCATTACAAGTTGCCGCATTACGTCACCTTTGCCGCCGACCTGAGCGTGCTAGATCGGGCGCGTGAGCATCACACCCAGCGCCAGAGCCGGCTCGGCCAGTTGGTTGATCAGGCGATCACAAGCGATTCGTTCTAATACGGGGGACACAGACACACACGGGCAGCAAACGTCCGTATCCCACGCCAACCAAGGACAACGCATACTATGAGCGAAGCTTCCGATCAGCTCTACAACTTCGCCCTGCTCGATGAAGACGCCAAACGCGAGATCCGGCGCAAGCTGTTGAAAGCAGTCGCCCTCCCCGGCCACCTCGTGCCGTTTGCCAGCCGTGATCTGCCGATTGCCCGCGGCTGGGGCACCGGCGGGTTGCAAATTACCCTGTCAATTGTCACCCCAGCGGACACGCTCAAGGTGATTGATCAAGGCGACGACGAGAGCGTCAATGCAGTCAATTTGCGCCGGCTGATCAATCGCACCACCGGCGTCACTACCACCACCGACACCGCTGCGGCCACCATCATCCAAACCCGCCACCGCATCCCCGAAGAGCCGATGCGGGCCGATCAAATTCTTGTCTTGCAGGTGCCGATGGCCGATCCGCTACGCTGGGTGGAACCAAACCTCGAACGGGCCACGATGATGCACAGCGAAGCCGATTACGGCAAGATGTGGGTTTATATGTACGAGAGTGTGGTGCGGGCCGGCGATCTGCGCATCGCCAGCCAGTATCCGGTAATCGTCAACCGGCGCTACCTGATGGACACCACACCCATCCCGCGCTGGGATGTGCCGAAGCTGCATATGGCCGACACCCTCTACCTGTTTGGGGCCGGACGCGAGAAGCGCATCTATGCGGTGCCGCCCTACACGATCGTCGAACCGCTCCAATTTGAGGATTACCCCTTCCGTACCGAATACCGGCCCGGCCAGCGCTGCGCTCGCTGTGGCGCTGAACACACCTTTCTCACTGAGCATTTTGTCAGCGATAGCAACGGCGGACGGTGGGAAACTACCTGTTCTGACGCAGCGTACTGTGCGAAGCGCGTGGCACAGATGGAGGCGACGGCATGACTGGCGATTGGATTCTGCGGGTTGAGCAGCTCTCGAAGCACTTTGGGCCAACGTGCCCCGACTGCCGCCGCCTGACCGGCCCCGATCTTGGCCGCTCACAGTGCCCGCGTTGTGGGACGGTCTGGGCCTGTGTTGAGGCGAACTTGCAATTGAGCGCAGGCGAAGTGTTGGGCATCGTCGGTGAGAGCGGCAGCGGCAAGAGCACCCTGTTACAGATGATCTATCTAGCCCTGCACCCCGACAGCGGTCACATCTGGTACCGCGACAATGGTGGACCGCCGCGCGACCTCACCACTCTCAACCGCTATGAAGCACGGTTATTCCGCAACACCAAACTCGGTATTGTCTACCAGCGTCCCGAACTGGGCTTAAACATGCGCTTCTCGGTCGGCGGCAACGTAGCCGAAAAGCTATTACTGGCAGAATGGCGGCACTTTGGCCGCATCCGCGCCCGCACCGCCGAATTGATGGTCAAAACCGAACTGCCACCAGAACGGATTGACGACGAACCACCTACCTTCAGCGGCGGCATGCTACAACGTGTGCAGATTGCTAAGGCGCTAGCCAGCCGCCCCAGCCTCTTGCTACTCGACGAAATCACCAGCGGGCTGGATGTTTCGGTGCAGGCCCGCGTGCTCGACCTGCTGCGCCGGATTCAGTGGGAAGACCGGATCACGATGCTGTTGGTGTCGCACGATCTCGGTGTCGTGCGCCAACTCGCCCGCCGCACGATTGTGATGAAGAATGGCCACATTGTCGAAGCGGGGTTGACCGACCACATCCTCGAAGACCCGCAGCACCCATACACCCAACTGCTGGTCTCGTCGGCGTTGTAACAAAGGCTGCGCGCTATGAGCCACCCACTGCTTGAAATCCGTAACCTATCCAAATCCTTTACCCTGCACCTGATCGACGGGCGCGAAATTACGCCGGTGCGCGACGTAAATCTGAGCGTCGCCGCCGGCGAACACCTGCTGATCCACGGTCGCAGCGGGATCGGCAAGACTAGCATCCTCAAGTGCATCTACCGCACCTACTTACCGACTTCCGGCCAGATCTGGTTTGACTCGCACCAATTTGGTCGGATCGACCTCAGCCGCGCCGCCGAGAGCGTCATCCTCAACCTGCGCGAGCACGAGATCGGCTTCTGCTCACAATTCTTGCGCGTGCTGCCACGCGTTTCGGCGCTCGACACGCTCTGCGAGCCGCTCTACCGGCAGGGGATGGATCGGGCGACGGCGCAAGCGATCGGACGCGAATGGCTGCAACGACTCGGTATCTCACCGGCGCTCTGGCAAGCCAGCCCGCTCACCTTCAGCGGCGGCGAACAACAACGGATCAACCTAGGCCGGGCCTTCATTGCCCGTCCGCGCCTCTTGTTGCTTGATGAGCCAACGGCCAGTCTTGATGAAGCAACAAAGCAAGTAGTAATTGAGATGATCCGGGTAGCGCAGAGTGAAGGCACCGCGATCATCAGCGTCTCGCACGACTTGGCCGGGCTAGGGGCGCATGCCAACCGGCAATGGACGTTCCAGTAAGGGCGTGGTATTGTCGTAAGAATAGGCAACTTAGTGCGCGCAAGAGGGGATATTCATTGCTCAAATCGAACCTTGAACAGGCATGACTCTCAAATGTGCGCTTTGGTTGAACGCAGGCCACTCCCGCCCATCCCATAGATCCAGACCGCTGACCTGCATATCAGCCCGCCCCAGACCAAACGAGACATCCTTAGCTTTACGCATGCATCAATCGAGGCAACTTATGCAATTTCTCTTCACCAACGCTACTGTTGTCTTACCCGATCGGGTCGTCGAAGAGGGTTGGGTGACGATCGAACGGGACCGGATCGGGGCGATTGGCCGCGGCGCACCCCCGTATGCGGCAACGATGCCACAGTTTGATCTCGACGGAGCGTACTTGTTGCCCGGCCTGATCGACTTGCACTGTGACGCGATTGAGAAACTGGTGCAACCGCGCCCCGGCGTTGAGATCGAAGCTGGGATCGCGCTCCACGCCGCCGACCGGCTCTTGCTGGGGTGTGGCGTCACCTGCCAATTCCACGCCCTATCACTCGATGACGCTGAATTCGGCGTGCGCAGCGATCGCTTCGTCAGAGACTTCCTCCACCGACTCACCGCCGAACGGCATTGCGGTGCGCGCCATCTCGTGCATGCCCGCGTCGAAGTTAGCAGCGAACGCGGCCTTGAGGCGCTGAAGACGATGTTTGGCCATCCCTTGTTGCGGCTAGTCTCGATTATGGATCACAGTCCGGGACAGGGGCAGTACACCACTGAAGCCGCGTTTCGCGATTATGTCGCTAAAACCACTGGGCGTAGCGATGCTGAAATTGACGAACTACTGACCCGCAAGCGGGCAGCGCAGAGCGATGTGCCTCACCGGATTCGGCAGGTGATTGCGTGGGCGACGAAGTATGGCTTGCCAGTCGCCAGCCATGACGACGACACTCCCGAACGGGTGGCGCAGTGGGTAGAGCTAGGGGTGAAGATTGCTGAATTCCCCACCACTTTAGCCGCCGCCCAAGCGGCCCATACCGCCGGGATGGCGGTGGGCATGGGCGCACCAAATGTGCTGCGCGGCAAGTCGAGCGGTGGCAACCTGAGCGCGCTAGCCGCGATCGAAGCCGGTGTGGTGGATTGGCTATGCGCCGACTACTACCCAGCCTCGTTGTTACCAGTGATCTTCCGCCTCGCCGACCGCGGCACCCTCAGCCTGCCTGATGCAGTAGCGCTGGTCAGCCACCACCCGGCCCGCGCCGTCGGCATCGACCATTTGATCGGCAGCATCCAACCGGGGCTAATCGCCGACCTGATCGTCGTCCGCCGGATGCCCGATCCGGTAGTGCAACAGGTCTTTGTCAGCGGGAAGCCGGTGTACACTCTGCTAGAGCAGAACGAACCGCTACCCTTCCCCGACCGCCACCGAACGGGCGAAGAAGTGCCGTCCCCACGCGAACATCGTTAGCAACGACCAGCGGATCAACCCTTCAGGGCCGATGGCAAAGAGCAGCGCCAGCGGCACGCCGCTCAGCCAGCGGCCCCATTCAGGGGGCGGTTGGCCATCAACGGCAAACATGCCGAAATAGCGGACACTGTAGCCGTTGAAAATCCCAATCGCTTCGAGCGCACCCACTGTTAGCCAAAAGATCAGCCCCGAAATGCCCAAACTCCGCGCTAATGCACCAGTCGGCCACAACAGCAGCTCGATCAGGCTAAACAACACATAGACGGTGCCCAACACAATAATGGTCACGTAACCGCTGCTCTGCAAGGTTGAAATCATCCAGATCACAAATCGTTGGAAGCCCTCGTTGTGACTGAGCAACCATTCAGTAATGAAGACGTTACTCTCAAACCACCACCAACCGGCAAGGGGGAGCAGAGCAAGGGCCAGAACCAATTTCAGATGGCGCATAGTATTTCATTCATAGAGAGTAAACAACACATCGGCCCACTTCTTATTATAGGGGCAGGTTGCAGATTACGCATATGCGAGGCTTTGGATGGCATGCAGCAACTTGGCCGCCGTATGCTAATGTTACACTAACCAACGTCAAGTTATCTATACTTATACTAGCATTGATCGAAGTCTAACCGGATGCTGTTATAATAAAATAAGTAGAGACGTTGCGATGTAACGTCTCTGTTTATTCTTGCATCATGAGGTGAGTGCTGCCTATGTCTGCTATCACCGAAACGCTCGATCGCGTATTCGACCGGCTACTCTGGTTGCCGCCGCAGCCGGCACTGCCGGCCCCGCTCGCAGAAACGGCTGAGGAAGAAGCACTTGACGACGCACCGCCAGCGACGCCGGGAGAGCGAGCCTTCAGCATCTCGCTCTTCATCTCGGCCACCCGTTGCACTCTGCAATACGTGCTCTTGCCGATTGGATTGCCACTCATCGGGTTGACCACTGACATTTCACTCCCACTCGTGATCCTGCTCGATCTGCTTGCGATCACGATGCTGGTACGCAGCCTGCGTTACTTCTGGCAAACCCGGCACCCGCGCCGGTTCGATATGCTGCCGCTCTCGTTGGTCATCCTCTTTATCATTTTTTTCTCGTTGGGCTTTGATATTTGGCAACTACTCACCTAATGGTCTCTCCTTCTGGCTGCACTGCCACCTGCCGGTAGCCTTTTACCGCAAAGGAATGCCGGCAGGAGTTTCTTTCATGGATGCAATGAAATGTAGTAAACGCGGTATACTAGCGGCAGCGGAATCCACAATACGGCATCCGAGCACGCAACACTTATGATTGACGACACCCCATCCGTACCTCCTCCTCTGTTGAACTGTGATATTGCCGCTGCGACCCTTTCTACCCTACTAGAATGCACCGCCGAGATAGTCATCATTCTCGCACCCGATCAGACTATCCGCTTTGCTAGCCCTACCCTGACCAACCTACTCGGCCATCCGCCATCTCTTGTAGTAAATCGCTCCATCTACGAATTCGTCCATCAAGATGACCATGACCCGCTGCAACAACATCTCGCCACTTTGATCGATTACCAATGCCAGCGCCAACCAATTCGGGTACGTTTACAGCATGTTGAAGGCGGCTGGCGGATTTTTGAGTTTCGGTGTTGCAACTACCGGCCCCAAGCCGCAGTAGAAGGGATCGTCATCAGCGGCTATGATGTTACGGCGTTGCTGGCCGCCGACTATGCGCTGCGCAACAACCAATTGCGCTATCACCAATTGCTCGAATTGGCCCCGATGCTCATTATGATCAGTAGCTTCCCGGAAGGGATTATTCGCTACTGCAACCCCACCGGCGCGCGCATCTTCGGGGTCGCTGATCCGGCAGAACTGATCAACCAACCATTCACAGCGTTCCTTTCTGGTGAAGAACACCATTTGATCCGTGAGCGTCGCAATATGCTTCGCAACGGTCAACTCCTCCAACCGGTTCGTTACCACATTTATGCCCGCGATCAGGTGGTGCGCGTGGTGGAAGTGCAAGGCGTGTTGATCGAAGGCACCGGCGAAACGCAGGTCTTAACGATCGGTCACGATGTCACCGACCGGGTCGAAGCGGAACGGCAATTAAACTTGCGAGCGCGGGTACTGTCGCAAATTCACGAGGCGGTGATCGTGACCGACCGCAGCGGCGTGATTGTCTACCTCAACGAGATGGCAGCGTACCTCTACGGCGTGCAACCGGAAGCGATGATCGACCAGCCGCTGAGCCGTCTGTTTACTGCCGAACCGTTGCCGTACCAGCCGATGCAACCGGCAGTGCAGAGTGTCAGTACAGGCTGGCGCGGCGAATTAATCCATCGCCTGCCAGACGGGCGGGCCATTATCGTTGATGTGAGCATTGATCCACTGTATCACGACGAGCTAGCCAACGGCGGTGCACTAATTGTGGTGCGCGACATTACTGCCCGCAAACAAGCCGAAGAACGATTGCGCCTGCTCGAGTCGGTGGTGGTGAATACCAACGACGCCGTCATCATCCTCGATGCTGAACCGCTGCATGCACCCGGCCCCTTTATTCGCTACGCCAACGCCGCTTGCAGCCGGCTGACCGGCTACGCCACTAACGAGTTGATCGGACGCAGCTTACGCATCTTGCACGGCCCGGCCACCGATCTGGCGACGCTTCATCACCTGTGGGTTGCTATGGAGCAGCAGCAACCAGTGCGCCTTGAACTCCTCTACTACACGCGCGCTGGCGAACCGATCTGGGTTGATCTCAGCTTGTCGCCAGTCACTGATGAATATGGCAAAGCAACCCACTTTATCGCATTACACCGCGACATCAGCGCGCACAAGCTAGCTACCTTCCTCGAACATGACCGTTCCGACATATTAGCCCTGCTGCTCCAGCATGCCCCAGTTACCGCCGTGCTTGACCGGCTGGTGAACCTCATTGAACGGCAACGACCCAACTGGCTGGTATGGGCTGAATTGGACGGTTACGCTGCTGCCGCCAGCAAACCATTGGCTGATGCAGCCGAGCTGATTGGGTCGCGCCTACGCCAGATCATGGCTCGGCATAACCCCAAAAAACCGATCACGTTCGATCTCCGCACCCACGGCGACCAACTCGGTCATCTGAGCGTTAGTGGAGGTTGGATCTGGCCATTACCAAAAGCAAACGGTATGCTCGCCATCTTCCATCAACAATCCGATTGGTCAAGCGAGAGTGATCAAACCCTGTTACGGGTCGCGACCGAACTCTTTAACTTGATCGCTGATCACGCCAACCTTAATGCGCAGCTCCACTATCAGGTGCGCTATGACGCTCTGACCGGCTTGCCCAACCGCAATCTGCTGCAAGAACGGATCGAGCTAGCCCTGCGCGATGCGCGCGAACGACGCCATATTGTAGCGCTGCTCTTCATCGACCTCGATGGGTTTAAGCAGGTGAACGATTCGCTGGGCCATCCAATCGGTGATCGGTTCCTCAAACACGTGAGCAATGCCTTCGCTGCCTGCGCCCGCCCGCAAGACACCCTTGGCCGGATGGGCGGCGATGAGTTTCTCTTGCTGATGCCTGATCTGCCTGATGCGCGATTAGCCGATATTGCAGCCCAACGCTTGCTTGATGCGTTGCAAACGCCGTTCCTTCACGATGGGCATGAATTGCGCTTGACCGCAAGCATCGGGATTAGCCTCTTTCCGCGCGATGGGGTCGATGTGGTGTCCCTGCTCAAGAACGCTGACAGCGCCATGCACCGCGCCAAAGAACTCAAGCGCAGCGGTTTTCTGCATTACCGGCCGGAACACAGCCGGCGCGCCCACACCCGGCTTGCCTTGGAAGCCCAACTGCGCCACGCAATTGAACGGGGCGAACTGGCAGTTTACTACCAACCGCAGTACGATCTGGTCAGCGAAGGCATCATCAGCGTCGAGGCGCTTGTGCGCTGGCACCATCCGCAACGCGGCCCTATTGCCCCCAGTGAGTTTGTGCCAATTGCCGAACAGAGTGATCTGATTATTGAGATCGGTTCATGGGTGCTGCGTGAAGCTTGCCGGCAAGCAATGGTATGGCAACAGGCTGGCTATCCGCTCCTGCGCATCAGCGTCAATGTCTCGGCTCGCCAACTGTTGCGGCCTGAGTTTGTGGCTGAAGTTGCAGCCGTCCTGCATACCACCGGTTTACCGGCCCAGTATCTTGAACTAGAGATCACCGAAGGTGTCATGCTCGACGATCCGATCTACGCTGCGCGCCAGATCGACCAGTTGCGCCACATGGGGGTGCGCATTGCGCTTGACGATTTCGGCACCGGGTATTCGTCACTCGCTTATCTGCGCCAACTCCGCCTTGATGCGCTCAAGATTGACCAAGCGTTTGTGCGCGCGATTGACGAACAGCATGGGATGGTCACGAATAGCCGCGCCTTATTGCGTGCGATTATCAATTTGGCGCATAGCCTTGGATTGGCTGTCGTCGCTGAAGGGGTCGAAACTGATGAGCAGCGGGCCGCCTTGCTCAGTATGGGATGCGATGTGCTGCAAGGCTACCTGATTGCACACCCCATCCCTGCCGATGAGGTGTGGCCCACAATTATGCGTCTGCAAGGGCGGCATCCGCCAACTGATTGAGCATGATCGGGGCGCAAAGTGAGCAAAAATGCAAAGTTTTCAACGCAACGGCGCTAAGCCCGCCAAGGATCGCAAGGTCATTTGGATGAGCAATACCGATGCTCCACTCTCACCCTCTCCCTCAAAGGGAGAAGTACCCTCCAACTCTAACGGGGAGGGGCCGGGGATGGGGAGGTTGGGAAGGGGACAACCCAACACCACAATAAACCCGGACACCTATCCGGCTCCGCGAAGAGGCAAAGAGCGCCGGACGCCTGTCCGCCTCTGCGGTAAATATTATCCCGATCAGGCGGAGGGAGGATCAACTTCCCTCTACCGGCACCGGGATTTGGGCAAGAATGCGTTCGAGGATCACTGTCGCAGTTTGCCCGCGCAGCCGCGCTTCAGCGGTGAGGATCAGGCGGTGGTTAAGGGCCGGTGCGACCATCGCCTTGACATCATCAGGCAACACAAAGCTGCGCCCAGCCATTGCCGCGCGCGCTTGGGCCAGATGGGCCAATGCTAGCGAACCGCGCGGGCTAGCGCCTAGCTCAATATCGGGATGATCGCGGGTGGCTCGGGCAATCGCTACCAAATACTGGCGCACTGCCGAGCTGAGCGCTACTCCACGCACTGCCGCTTGCAAAGCGCGCACTGTATCGGCAGTTACAACCGGCGACTGCACAACATCCGCTATCGGTGATAACGAACGCCGCACAATCTCTTCTTCTTCTTCCATACTCGGATAACCCATCGCCACTTTGATCAAGAATCGATCTAGTTGCGCTTCCGGTAATGGGAAGGTGCCTTCGAGTTCAATCGGGTTTTGGGTGGCGATGACCAGAAATGGGCGCGGCAGCAGGCGCGTCTCGCCATCAATCGAGACCGTCCGTTCTTGCATGGCTTCGAGCAGCGCGCTTTGGGTGCGCGGCGTCGCCCGGTTGATTTCATCGGTCAACACGATCTGAGCAAAGATCGGGCCGGGCCGAAACTGAAACTCGCCCAACTTCTGGTTATAAAATGAAAGACCAGTCACGTCAGAGGGTAACAGGTCGGGGGTGAACTGGATGCGCTGAAAGGTACAGCCGAGCGCACTTGCCAGTGCGCGGGCGAGAGTGGTTTTGCCGGTACCGGGCACATCTTCAAGCAAGACATGCCCTTCACAGAGCAATGCTGCCAGCAAGAGGTCAATAATCGCTTCCTTGCCAACGATGATCTGGCCGATGCGAGCGCGAATGGCCGTAGCGACCCGATGAATCTCGGCAATGGCGGTTTCGGAAACGGTGGACACGATACAACTCCATTAAGCTTGCCGGTCAAAGGCTCTCGCTGGTATGGTACCACGATACGATCATCACCGGTGCACCGGTTGGATGGAGTGCGGCAGTGAGACTGCCGCACTCCATAAATTACGAAGGTGCGGCGAACTGCCAACCAGCGACGTTCCCCCCTCTATCAAGGCCGCGCCATCAGCAGATAGTAACCCTCGCGCCCGCCATTGCTGACCGGAAACGCCGGATTTCCTACCGTCACCAATGCGCGCGTATGAGCAGTATTCGGCGTCAGATTGACCGCTAGCGCCAGCCGGTCGCCGGTTATCGCTGCCGCCACCGCTGGCGAACTGCCCGCCGTCGCCCCCGGTGCGGCGAGCGCCGTCCAGAGTTGTCTTCGACTAAAATCAGGACTAACAACGAGCACAAACGGCTCACCTCCCTCGTAATTGCCAAGGGTCTGGCCCCAGAGTTGCATCGTGCTGCGCCCTTGCAGACAGCAAGCGGTATCGCCCACAACCAGCAGCGTCCCATCATCCGCCGCCGCCAAGGCCCGGATCGTGATCGAATTGCCTTTGCCATCGCTCAGGCGAGTGAGCAGCCACTGCCCGCGCAGCAGCGCACCGGTCGCCGGATCGAACCGGCCGTACCACGCCAACGATTTTGCACCGCTGAGATTGAACGGATTGTTGTATTGGTCGAATGTGATCAACTCGCTATTGCTGAGGACACGGTGTAGATCGGCGGGATCGCGGCCAAAGATAGAATTACCGCCATCGGTATAGCCGGCGAAGTAGAGCAGACCGTCAGCCCCTAGCGCTACCCGCCGCCCTTCGCTATCAGCAGCCAGATTCACCCCTTTGACAGCCGCAGCGCTGAAACCATAGCGCTGCCATGCCACACTGCCATCAGTGAGACGGTAGGCGCGCAGAAAGGCCACCTTCAGATCGGAAGCCGCTTGGGTGTAGCCGGTGGCAACGACCAGCCCATTCGCCGCATCAAGCGCAATATCGGCGACAGCAGTGCCGGCCACGGTCATCGCCAACGGTGCGCCGCCGGTTGGTGGATAGACCAGTACCGTTCGATCGGCGGCTCGCAACACTGCTACCCGGCCATCAGCGGCAATCGCGCAACGCGCGACCGCGCCCGGCGTCGCCCGCCACCGCACCGTCGCCAGATCAGGTTCCAACACGATCACCCCGTCTAGCCCGCATGCAACGGCGCTACCATCACTGGCAAGCGCCGCATGGTTGAGCGTTGCAGCGACCCGCACTACCCCGCTGATCGTCCGGCCATCGGCGGCAATCCTAATCAACGCGCCAGACCCGCCCCCCGGCACGATCGTCTCGGGCGCGCCAGTCAGCGCCGGCACATTCCCAGCCAGCACCAGTTCACCGGTAGGCGTAAAGCCGGCCGCAACCAGCGTATCGTCCTGCCTACTGCCCAGATAACCAGCCACCGTAGGCGGCGGAGCTTGCACCCACGGCACCCACACTGTCACCGGGTTGGCTTGGGCTTGGACGGAAGCGAGCGCAACGACGAACAGTAGGTAGATAATGATCGGAAAGAGACGCATCACAAACACCGTATGTTCTGACGAGAGTACGGCAGGCGATCACGCTGCCGGATCCTACCCCAAGCAATGTGCCCAGTCTGGAGTGCGGCAGTGAGACTGCCGCATCCTCCATACGTTATCACACCGCGCTGACCAGTGACGCTCACCGCCCTGTCTGAAACTGCCACGTATAGCTAAACGGTTGCCCATCGTAGCTACCGGCTACCGTCACCTCAATCGTAGCCGATGCCGGTAACGGTTGGGCAGGCATAATCGCGATCCCCTTATGGCCAGCCGGCAAATCGGTCGAAACCGTATGCGGCAATGCCGTACCGCCCACAACTCGCAGATCGGTTGCAGTGACCGTTGGCGTACTGCCGAAATAACGCCAGTGCAGTGTAATTGGGTAGATGGCCGCTGGCACACCCTGTTGGTTCACCCCCGGATAATACACCGGCCAGCCGGTATAATTGATTCCTTCGTCGAAAGACGACAACACATCGAGCGCTGCCGCGCTCCGCCCACCATCGGCTACTGAGTAGAAACCAAAGCCGGTGCGCTGGAGGGTTGGATAGAGCATCCAGAGGCGATGACCGACCGATTCCATCCAGCTATCAATCGCAGCGGCCGGTTGCCACGAGAAGCCCCACCCTATCCACACATTCCCCTTCTGCGCGCAGATTTGCCCGGCCGGCGAGGCATACGGCAGCGCAGGGTTCTGATCATGGGTCAGATGATTATTTTCAGCCACATAGCGGGCGTGTTGCCAACAGTTATCGCTGAGCACTGCCTCTTCCTGCACCGGCGCCAAGCCGGCAAACGCCCGGTAGGCATTCAGCCGATCCAGCCAATAGGCAGGCAACGCCGGCGGAGGCGCAAAGGCCTCGCGGCCAAGCAAGCCCAACAACACCACATCTGGCCCAAGCTGCGAATGCAACTCAAACCGCGCCCGCTCGAACCACTGTGTAAGCACCGTATCACCCGACGCATTGGTCTCCATACGTGGTTCAGTCAACGGCAACCCAAAGAGCGCCAAGCTTTCCGCCTCGCTGAACCCGCGCCTACCGTCAAACTCAAGACCGTGCGCCTGCCAATAGTGCAAAAACGCATCACAAACGAGATGCTGGGTCTCGGCGAAATAACGACAACCGGCTTGTTGCGTCACCGGCGCTTTCGGTTCGCTTTGCCACGGCATCCCCCGCCGTTGCAACAAATCATCACCCAACCGGCCGAGTAGCACATCATAAGGCCGCGCTAATTCGGGATGCAGTTCAAAGCGATTGCGCTCGAAGAGTTGCACGAGCCGCGCACGCCCTTCGACCTCTTGCGTCAGGGCAGGCGAAATCGGGAAACCAAATACCGGTAACCCGCCATTTTGCTGCCAGTACTCAGCAAATCGGCCTGTAATGCAATCTGGCACTTCGGCGAAGCAGATGCGGTATTGGGCCTGCACAGGTTGCGCAGGCAACAATGAGCAGAGCATGATGACGCCAATCACTGTGAAGCCCAACCATCGCCACATATCGGTATGCTCCTATCATGCGCATTGCCGGCAGGTTATGTTGGCTATTGTACCAACCGTGTATTGGCATAACTAGCCTGACTTTGGTATGATGAAAGTACCGTGATGACGCCCTCACCTGCTGTCATCGCTGTAGCCAGCCGCACTGGGCGGTTTGGCTAGGATGGACTGATAAGGAGGGAACCAATGACTCAGACCACGGAATTTGCCACCCGGATCGATTTGCCGCTCGAGCGGCGGCGGTCGCTGATCACGATGCTCAACCAGCAACTGGCTGATACGTTTGATCTGATGAGCCAAGCCAAGCAGGCCCACTGGAATGTCAAAGGGCCGCATTTCATGGAGCTGCACGAGCTGTTTGATGAGTTGGCCGGGCGGCTGAACGGGTTCGTTGATGCATTGGCCGAACGGGTCACGGCCCTTGGCGGTATGGCAATGGGTACGGCGCGCCTCGCCGCTGCAGCGTCGCGCTTGCCCGAATACCCCACCGACATCACCGACGGCATGGCCCATGTTGCAGCTTTGGCCGATCGCTTTGCCGCCTACGGCAAGACGACGCGCCAAGCGATTGATTTCGCCGCCGAGATGGGTGATCAGGCAACCGCTGATCTGATGACCGAGATCGCCCGCATCATCGACAAGGATCTCTGGTTCCTCGAAGCCCATTTGCAGGGATAGTGCCGTGAGTCTTCGCATTGCCCGCGCCGCGGCGCTGATCGGCGTCGCGGCGTTGATCTGCGCCGCCTGCGCTGCACCGGTGCCTGCGCCAACCCCAGCGCCCACGGCGACCGCAGCGCCAACTGTGCCCCCAGCGCCCACGGCGACCGCAATGCCTACCGCAACGCCAATCCCCACGGCTACCCCGGCGGCGCGCCAATTGACGATCTGGGTCGCCGAGCCGGCTGACGCCCAAGCGGCGATTGCCGCCGAATTACAACCGGCAGCGCAAGCAAGTGATATTCAATTAACCATCATTCCTCGCGACCCCGACGGGCTGTTGCTCAGTCTCGCCACCGATCGCCTGCTCGGCCTGCCGCCGCCTGACCTGATCTGGGCCGATCAAGAGGCGTTGGTTGGCTTGTTGGCTGATAACGCGCTTGCGCCGCTTAGCATCGAGCTGCCGGCTGACCTCTTGCCCGGCCTGCGCACGATTGCTAGCAGCGATAATATGCTCTGGGGAGCGCCAGTCATGGCGCAAGATATGCTGCTACTCCTCTACCAGCTCGACCGTACTCCCCCGGCGACGGCAGTCGATCTCGTAGCAGCGTCACGAGCGGCGCGTACACCAGAGCGGGCCGGTCTAGTGCAGGGTTGGGGGGCGGCGCGCTGGCTAGCGCCGTGGTTCTACGCTGCTGGCGGCGCATTTACCACCCCCGACGGCGCTGAGCCAACGCTCGACACGCCGGCAATGACGGATGCGATCACGTTGTTGCGCGATCTGTACCAAGCGGCGCCGCGCAACGGCGACAGTTATGCCCGTGGCCAACGGCTGCTGGCGCAAGGGTTTGCGGCGTATGCGATCGATGGTGATTGGGCATGGCCCACCTACCGCGCTATCAGCGACACCTTCCAGATCGGGATCGCGCCGTTGCCGGCGTTCAACGGCAATCCAGCCCGACCGCTGATCGGCGGCAGCCTGTTCATGCGTCACCGCGACGGACAGGCCACGCAAGCGGATGTAGTGGCGATCGTTCATATACTCTACCGACCAGATGTGCAACTGCGGCTGAGTGCAGCACTGGGCCGGTTACCGGCCCGCCGCGAATTACTGGCCGATTCCAGCATCCAAACCGACCCCGCCCGCGCCGCCGCTGCGACGCAGGCCGCCACCGCTCCCGGCCTGCCGCCCACCCCGGCAGCGCGCTGTGCTATCTTTGGCGTCGAATCGTACCTGTACAGCGCCACTACCGGCGATCCGCCCCTTAAAGATGCGCCAGCACGTATGCAACGCGAGGCGTTGGCCTGCTTGCGCCAGTTTGCGCAACCCTAACCTGTGCAGCAGCGTCATAGTAAAGAGGGTGCGGCAGTTGCACTGCCCCACTCCCCACCAGAGACGGTCAGATTGTTCGATCCAATTCTAACGACGAAGCGCTATCTTCTTGCGCAAACGATCGTTTATTGCGTATTGGCTCAGAAAGGGGGCGCTATGCACTGCCCACACTGCAATACCACTCTACCCGATGACGCCCGCTTCTGCATCGAATGTGGCACAGCGGTGCGTGTGGCGACGGGTGAAACGGTGCAACTGCCGAGCAGCGATGCCACAACCATTACCTGCCCGCACTGCCACTTTGTCAATCCGCGCCACGCCCGTTTCTGCGTCTTCTGCGGCGAACCGATGCAGGGAAGTGGGCAAGCGCGCACCGTAGCGGCTCCTCAACCCAAGCCGGCGCGCGGCAAGCATGAACTAGGCATCACCTTATTGCTGATCGGGGCGGCTTTATTGATCCCGATCATCTTCCGGTTGCCGCCCATGATCTGGCCAAACATTCTGATGGTGCTAGGCATTACCCAACTCATCTTTCACTTCCAGCGCGGCTCCATCGCTGCTGGGATGCGCAACGCAATCTGGCTGTTTGGGTTGGGAGTGCTGTTCCTCATGCCACGCCTCTTTTTCCCCGGCTTGCTCTTGCTGGTGGGTTTGACCTTGCTGATGGAAAGTTGGCGGTGGAAAGGGAAGGCGCCGTGACGCTTTGGGCGTAGGACACGGATTGACTTCATCCGTGTCCTACACCGTATGATCCTCGCAACACCAGCGACATCCAGACCCGCAGCGGCAGACTCTCATCATCCCGCGCCTGAATGGTAGCGATAAGTTGCTGGATTGAATTGAGATTGCCGCACACCCACGGACGGTCGAATCAGTGATGCAGTTGGCTGCGCCCGTCGCCCAAGATATAGGCATAGACCAAGCAGTGTGACCAACCGGCAGTGGGCTGGATGAACGAATGCTCGCCCTCTTCGGCGTGGATGCCGGCCCGCGTTAGATACCACCAGCGTAAGCTATCGCCTGTTTCACGCGAAAGCGCACGCGCCGCCGAGTCGTTGGTCTGCTCGCGCACGTACCGACCGATCTCCGGCTGGTACTGTCGGTGTAGGGTGTGATCACGCAGCCTACTTGCAGGGCATTGACCGTCGTGCTTACCGCTTGGGTATCGGAAGTTGTAGACGATGTGGCGGGCAGGGTAAAGCAACCTGTACCACTGCTGCCTCGCAAAACACGGCGCCGGCCACTCTTAGCCGGCGCGCTAGCAAGAGATCGCAAGCGGAACGTTACGCCTTCAACTTTTCCAACTCGGCAACCTACAGCTCCAGATACCCACACGATGAGAAAGAGTACGACTTGATGTCAGAACTTTGAGTGACGTGCCCAGACCGATCCTCTCAGCCAGTATATCGCCCTTTTTGACCACCTTCAGCAACGGGCTGAGGATCCTAACGCTGCCTCAATCGTTCGGTATGGCATTTGGGGCATTGCGTAGTGGCCCTCCTCATCCCTATCGCAAGCTCGCCGGTGCAGCGTCCATGATAGCAAAGCGCCGCTCTGTCACTGCCCGGCAAGTGCCGCCGGATCTAGCGACGGCACAGGAACCGGCTTCCCATCATCGCCAATCGCGACCAAGACACATTCGGCTTGGCAAGCTAGCACTCGCTCCTCGTGATCCATCGGCTCCCACCACATCTCCACTGAAATGTGCATCGAGCTGCGCCCGGTGCGGACAAGACGCGCAATCAATTCGACGATCGATCCCTCACGCACCGGGTGGCGAAAGTTAACTTCGCTCAGGTGAACCGTCACCACTTTGCGCCGGCACCAGCGGGTGGCGCAGACAAAAGCGGCTTGATCTATCCACGCTACCGCTTGCCCGCCGAAGAGCGTGCCATAGTGATTGGTGTCGGCGGGGAAAATGGGAAAGACCATGCGTGTTTCGACGTGATGTGACTTAGGCATAACACTGCTCCGTCAATCGAGTTGGGGGTAAGAGCGTTGCCAGACGTTCGACCAGATCGACCATACGCGGCGTGGGGCGAATACTGAGCGGGCGGGCATCAAGCGCGTAAACCCGCCGATCACGGATAGCCGGGATCGCGCGCGCCTCGCACGGCAGTTTGGCGGTCTGCCAATACCGCTCGGTGGCTTGGGCCGTATGCCCGGCCAACAGTAACACGATCACATCGGGTTGCGCAGCTTGTATCTGTTTCCAGCTCACCGGAACCGAATGCCCATCCACCCGGCTCAACAACTCATTCCCGCCGGCCAACCGCACAATCTCCGCTGCCCACTGACCAGCGGTAAACGGCGGGTCGAGCCACTCCAGCGCCACCACTTTCGGACGCGGACGGCCAGCGCTGGCCATCTGCACCCGCGCTAACTGCATCTGCATCTGGTCGCACAACCGCCGGCCCCGTTCAGGATAACCTACCGCTTCCGCGATGACCATCACATCGTGAGAGAGGTCATCGAGATCAGGCATCGCCAACGAGACGATCTGGCTATCAGCCGGCAAACGCTGCCGCAGCGAGCATACCTCGTCAAACGAAGGCAAACCAAGATCGCACAGGTCTTGAGTGATGATCAGATCAGGCGCGAGCGTGATAAGCGCAGCTTCATCAAGTGAAAAGAGATTCTCACCCCGGCGTAGGCGCGTCGCCAACACCCAATCGAGTTCTGCCACCGAGAGGCTAGCAGGGATCGCCGAGCGGGTCACACGTGGTAATCCGGTGACAACCTCGGCAGGAAAATCGCACAGATGGGAAACGCCAACCAAGAGATCGGCCAAACCGAGACGGCAGATTATCTCGGTTGCCGGCGGCATCAATGACACAATGCGCATACTCTTCATTCCTCTCGCCATTGGTGAAGGCACATTATCAAGTTATTGAGGTCAGCTACGTCGAGTTGAATGGTTGCAAAGCCGACAATTCACAACTAAATCCGGCCCAGCGCACATAGCGCAACTTGCGGCGCGAAAACCGGTCGAAACCGATCTGGCGCATCCGCTCATCCATTGACGTCTTGGCCCAACGCTCGTAATCGGTGCTGAGACCGCGCGATAGCAAGGCGAGGTGCAAGATACGCGCCCGATCATGAGCGATGCGCTCGATATAGCTCAGTGCTAGACATGGCGACTGGTTCACCAGCTCGACAAAATCACGGCAGTAGCCGGCAAGCCGCTGCTCGATCGTATGCAATTCATCACAAATATCGCGCACATCACACTGCAACATTGGCCCGCTCCTTTCCTGCCTACGCCAACAGCAGGCACAGCGCTCACGACAAACAAACCAACAACCTCCCAGCACGAGCGATTAAGGGAGATAAGAGTCAGTGCAGCTTCGCGCTACAAGCAAAAACCCCGATCTCCTTCCAGAGATCGGGGCAACATGATCTGGGTCAACGCGAGAGCGCGTTCAAGGCGCGCGGGGCATGTCCGTCCTCCTTAGCTCGAGAAGGGCTGAACAGACACATCGCGGCAGGCGTCCTGGCTTCCGGCCAATCCTGACCGGTTACAGTTGCGGCACAGCGCTGGACTTGCACCAGCTTCCACCTTTACGCCCTAGCATCCGGGCTAACGGGTCACCGCGACGGTATTTGGTTGGCAACGTACACGATTATAGATACATAGTATAGCGCACTCGTTCTCAGTCTGCTCATCATCAGCGTGAACACCTGACCACACCGCGTAAAAAAGGATAACTAGGGGGATTATAACCTGCTCGCAACAATCCCCACCGACAGAGTGCGTCATGCAGAAACACAACTCTATTGCATAACGAACATCATTACGGAGTGCGGTAGTAAAACTACCACACTCTCTGAACATCACTATCTCTTATCCATACTGCGATCATACTCCCACATCGCCAAATCAACCTCTTGCACCAGCCACCCCAACTCAGCCGCCAGACGTTTAACCGCTCAGGTGGCGTTTGTAATCAGCCATCGAGAACGTTCGCTTCTCTTCACCAAAGATTTGCCGCCAGCCGCGAAAATCAATCACCGCAGATTGTTCTGAAAACACCAACGCTAATATCGTCGAATCCACGGGTATACCGACACCACCCAAGCTGCTCAAGATGCCTAACCATAACTCAACTTCATAGTCCTGAAGACTGATAACGCTGCGCCGGTTACTATCCCGATCACAGTGACAACGCTGCGCGAAGGCGATTCAATAGGAGGAACATCCTTGCCAAATTCCTCAATAGATGCCGGTATGACGCATCAGTTGGGCAAACTAGCCGCCTGCCGCTACGAACAGGCGCTGAATGGCGCTGTCGAGCAGCGCCCGCCAGTACAGGTCTTCACATCGTTCGTTGCTCGATCATACGTTCTGAGAGAGGAGGTTCGCTATGCGTCATCCAGTGGTATGCTCAGCTCTGCTGTTGATCACGCTCGTCCTCGCCGCGTTCGCCGTGCCATCTACATTGCCCATCCGCGTACCACGCGCGACAGCAGCGACATTCAACGAACCGCCGGCGCCGCAGGGGATCGAATTTACCCAAGTGGTTGCAGGCAATGATCATACCTGCGGGCTAGCGGATAGCGCTATGGTCATTGCCGGGGTTGGAACCACTACGGCCAACTTGGCGACGGCAAGACGGCCCCCTCCCACCAGTAAGGCCATCGCGGTGGATAGTGTGCATACTTGCACACTGCTGACTGACGGCACCGTCCGCTGCTAGGACTGCAACAACTCCGGCCAACTCGGCGACGGCGCTGCCGATTACCGTCCGTTCCCGATGCGAGTGGTGGAACCGGACGGGAGCAAGGCGCCGCAGCCGCAGATCTTCATTCCGATGATTGTGAAGCTTGGGTCGTAACTCACGAACGGCGTCCAGCAACACCATCACACTATGGCAAGTGGCTGAGCGATACTGATCCGTGTGCATCTGTTCCCAATTGTGAAAATATGTATCCCATTCAGCCAAATTAGGATACGAATTCGTATAGGTGCTACGGATTTTCACCGATCCGTACACATCCGTCCAACCCGTGGCAATCTATAGTCTATTCAAAACACCTGCCCACAGCCTACGGTTACGGGCGCAGCAGCTCGCCCCGCTCCCACGCTTGCAGGTACGCAAACGGCGGGATCTCGCCGCGCCGCACGGCCCAGTCGTCCGGCGTTGTCGGGCGTGAGATGCCAAAATGCAGGTGCGGCGGGGTGCCACGCGCATTGCCGCTGTTACCGGTGTATCCCAAGACCTGCCCCGCCTCGACCCGCACCCCCGGCTCGATCCCTTCAGCAACCGCCGACAAATGTGAGCCGTAGTAGCGCCAGCCGTCATCACCGATGATCGCGACTGCCAAGCCGCCGCGATGCTCAGGCTGGTTCGTGGCCGGATTCCAGCGATCGACTCGGTTGACAAAATCGACGATGCCGCTCGTTGGGGCTACAAATTCACTCCCAACCGGGCAAAAGATGTCGGTCGCCGGATAGTCGTGATGGTAAGGGCTATACTCAATCCGTTCGCCGCGCACCGGGAAGACGTATGTGAGCGTGACCGGCGTGGCAGTCGGTGGTACCGGCGTCGGCTCTAACGTGGATGTTAGGGTCGGCAGGGATGTCGGGCTAGGTCGCGGGGTGCGGGTTGGCGGGAACGGCGTCGGGCTAGACATCACTATCGCCACTGTCGCCACTGGAAGAGACTGCTGGCTTACCGAGACAGCAGTCTTGCCGCATCCAGCCAGCACGAGCGTACATGCCGCCAACACCCAGCACAGTATAGCATGCACGTTCACCGCACCACTCCTAACACTTCCACCTCGCTGATCGGCGTAAAATCGCGCCCATCGGCCAGCGCTGGAGGCAAACTCTCCAAAATCACGATCCGGATACCATCAGTCGCAATGTTGTTTACCGGGATCGCTGGCAATGTGGCTTGATCATCGATCAGCGCCTCGATCCAATCGCTAGTGCTAAACTCTAGCCACACCCGGCGCATCCGCCGGTTCTGCCAAAGCCGGTTCGGGCCATCGACCGGATCAATCTTGGCATAACCCAGCAAGATTCGCACTTCGTAGATCACGGCTCGACGCAGCGCCGCGCAGGCGGGGGGCAGACTGCCGCCTTATCAAACCGCTGATCTGCCTCTGCCTCAGCGCCGCGCAGGCGGGGGGCACGCACTGCCCTCACCACAGCCGTCCATCATTCGCACCGGCGACCTACGATATCGCTACCCCCGCTTGCATCGGTACCTCTTTAATCATCCGCAATTGCACTATTGGCGCCGACTCCTTGCGGTAGGTCAAGACATCGGGATAACGCATCGCATAGCGCATCAGCCCCTTCGTATCCCACGTGGTGCGCCCTCGGATATAGACTGCTTGTATACGACTGCCGCGCACCGATGCGCCATGCTGGAGAACTGCAGCGCGGATGTCCTGTTCCAAAGCCTTGATCTGCTCGTCTGCGGCTGCCAGCAACGGTACGTACTCGGCATCAAGCGCCGCCAATTCGTCCGCAATTTGGCGCATGATGTCCGCCTTCTTGGCATCGTGCGCCGCAGCTAACGCCGCGCGCGCATCGCGTGCATCGGCCAGTTCTTCAATGGTGCGCAAGATGTCGGGAGAAGCCATTGGTGCAAGTGTCCTTTCTGCATTGGAAGATAGTGGCGGACAAAAAAGAACAAATGTTCAATTATACAGAAGAATATAGCAGGTTAGCGAGTTGGTGTCAAGAGGGTTGATAGGCGGATTACACATAGAAGTAGGCCTCATTCTTACCCGCTTCAACTGCACTCAGCCTTACCACCTTGTTTGCCCACAACCGCGCTACCAAACCATGCTCGCAAAAAAAGGGGTATTCATCCTTCGAGGGGTAGATGCACCTTTGCGCGGCCCGCTCCGCCAGTTTGATTCAGAGAAGTATCGATCACCAAACATCTCTGCCAACACCGCGCATCCTTTTGCCGATTCGTGCGGTTTCTTATATGAATACCTTTTCATCTCATAGCCGAGAGGATAGACCCTATGCCGCTGCTGACCCGCCTGCTCAACGTCGCCCCGCCCGCCGTCCCGCCCGCGCCACCCAATCCGCCTGACCCCAAGCCGGTGCGCGAGGAACCCACCCCGCCGCCTGCGCCGTTTTGGTATCCGAGAGCCATCCGTCGCCCGCTTAAGGTCAAAAGTGCCTGAGGCGCGCCCACCTCGCCAAACCCTGCTCCGCAGGTGCGATCCGGTGTAAGCGCACGCGCCATCTGCCAGCGCAGGAGTGCCCTTCGTTCGCCGAGCGGGAGAAGGGGGGATGAGGGAGACCGTTGTAAAGCCTGCTCCGCAGCCTCAGCCTAGCGAGAGACGGATCACCAAACATCTCTGCCAACACCGCGAATCCTTTTGCTGATTCGTGCGGTTTCTTATATGAATACCTTTTCATCTCATAGCCGAGAGGATAGACCCTATGTCGCTGCTGACCCGCCTGCTCAACGTCGCCCCGCCCGCCGTCCCGCCCGCGCCACCCAATCCGCCTGACCCCAAGCCGG